>JAVHQE010000001.1:0-6468 GCA_036170975.1 Minisyncoccota bacterium
ACTCCGCCTGGCACAAAGCGAAAAACACCTAGACGGTGTTTTTGGGTTCGCGCTTTGTGCCCTCGGCAGGAATCGAACCTACATCTAATCCTTAGGACGGATCTGTTCTATCCATTGAACTACGAGGGCGTGAGGAACAAAAATGAGAAAGACAGCGTTGCCATCCTCCCCACTTTTGTTTCTTGATTAACAAGAGGATTACAAACCGAGAAGTTCTGAGAGACGAGCTTTATCGAATCCGATAGTCATCTCATCTCCAACAAAAATCACCGGAACGCCCATCTGTCCACTGCGCTCAATCATCTCTTTGCGCTTCTCAAGGTCAGTGCTCACATTATGTTCAGCATAAGGAACATTACTCTCGGTAAAAAATGCTTTCGCATCTTTACAATAGTGACACGTAGGTGTCGTATAAATAGTTACTTCTTTCATATAAGTTAAAGTTAAAAAAAATCTGTCAATTACTGTGTTTTGTATGAACCTGTATATTTTACCACAGATGGAAATAGGGTGCTAGAGGACAAATTAGGGTAACTATCTATGTAAAAATGCCAACGCCAGAGTGCATACTCTGGCGTTGTTTGTGCTCCCGATTTCTTAGACGGTATTCCGTCTGTTGAAATCGCAGTCCTGTGCGGGTACCGGTCTCGGTCACAGGTTACTAAGTCGCATTGCGACAAAGTACTCGCGAAGTCTCCCGACACGATTTTCTAATCGCCCGCCTCATTATTTTTGAATACAAAAATATATTCCGGCCTTCGATTCTGATTTTTGCACTTCAAAAATCATGTCGTAGTATTTCCACAACAAAGTTGTGTGAAATTTACGACCCAGACAGCAAGGTGTGCAGACACCTTGCTGTACCCGCACAATTTTAAAACCCCTTGCGGGGCTTAAAATTGTGCGGGTACCGAGAATCGAACTCGGGTCTCAACCTTGGGAAGGTCGCATCCTACCACTAAACTATACCCGCAAACGAGCGATAAAACGAAAATGTTAAGGGACATTTTCACTTTTCGCGAGTACCGCGGATATAAGTATCCTTATATCCGCAAGTGAGTGACAAAATGAAATTGTACTCAATATTCATTTTTCGCAAACGCCACGGGTATACGTAATCGTATACCCGTAAATGTTAAAAACTATTTAAAAAACGAAAAAATTTTCTGCCACCAACCATTCGAAACAGGCACTTCCCCATTCTCACTTTTTTTTGCATTTTCGTCAACTACCACAACAACCTCTTCTCCGGGGAGCGCTACGGTATATTTCTGCCGAACTTCTTCTTCCATTCCTTGATTACTTCTGAGGCGTGCCAAACTTACCTGGAGCTCCTTCATTCTCGACTCAGAACCAGAAAGCTCTCGCGCTGAAATATCTCGCTCTGTCTTTGCGACTACTGCCTTTTGGTGTATCCGCCACGCCCCAACACTCACCACAAAAAGTAACCCCGCAAGAACAACGAGGGTAACCTTGGAATAGACAATTTTCCGTATTTTTTTACGCTCTTGAAAAGGGATCATTTCTCCTGTATTATACACGCAAGTAGAAAGTTCCTAAAGTCAAAAAGGGGAGATTTCCGTGGCTTTGCAAGCTTTTAACATTTAAACTTTAAAAAACATCATGATGTTCGACAAAAAATACAAAAAATATTGGAATACGTTTGGGGTTGTCGTATCAATCCTTGTTATAGTAAGTATGGTTCTGCTCTACGCTGCACCAAGCCTTTTTCGATAATACAAAGATTCTCGGTATAAGGTTTTAGAAATACAGAGGGATTGCGCGTTGCGCAATCCCTCTGTATTTCTTTGTATCCACTGATACATAGACCCTACGGGCTAACACCTACTTCTCACCTCCCCTTACCATCTTCAAAAATACTTCATGGGGAATATCCACCTTTCCTCGACTCTGCATCTTCTTCTTTCCCCTTTTTTGCTTTTCCCACAATTTCTTCTTACGGGTAATATCTCCTCCATACAAATATCCCGTTACGTCTTTTTTCATTGCCGTAAGTGAGCGCGAAGAGATAATGCGCCCAAGCCCTTGTCCTTGAATTTTTACATTAAAAAGTTGTCGAGGCAAAATACCATGGAGCTTTTCCACCATATCTTCTGCTTCACGTTCAATTCTGCGTCGCGAAACCACCTTTGAAAAAGCTGGGACAACTTCCTCTGCCACAAGGATATCCAAGCGGGCAACATCTGCTTCGCGACTACCGATAATCTCGTAGGCAAGTGACGCAAATCCTGAAGAAGCACTCTTTAAATCATCGAAAAAGTTACGCATAAGCTCCCGCAAAGGCATCTCAACTTCTATCACGGTACGATTATCTCCAAAGAGCTCTGTTGCCCCCACCACCGCTTCGTGTTCATACAAAAGGGTCATAATGGGACTTACATAATCGGGGGGAGTGATTATCTTAACGCGTACCCACTGTTCAAAAATTTTACTCGTTGCACCATGGTCAGGGAAAAGATGCGCGGAGTAAATCACTTCGTGTTTTCCATTTTGCCTCATCTCCACCTCGTAGGTAATCGACGGTGTCGTCACAATAATCTCGAGGGTAAATTCACGACGTAATCGCTCCGTAACAATTTCCATATGAAGCATGCCCAAGAATCCGCAACGAAAACCACGTCCCAGCACCCCAGATGCTTCTTCTTCAAAAGAAAGAGACGAGTCTGACAAACGCAAAATCTCAAGAGATTGTTTAAGGACGGTAAAATCATCAGCACTCTCGGGGTACACCGAAGCCCACACTACGGGGCGCGGCTTCATATATCCCTCAAGAGGTGGCAGAGTGCTTTTTTGTGCCAAGATAGTATCACCGACAGAAGCGATGCCTGGCTTCTTAATTCCCGTCAAAATATAGCCAATCTCCCCAGCAGAAATAACCTCAGTGTCTACCATGTCAGGGTGAAAAATACCAACGCCGAGTGCACCAAACTTTTCGCGGGCTTGCGCAAAAATAAGCGTATCGTTCTTTGAAATCTTCCCATCGAGTACTCGCACGTATACGATAATCCCCTTGTGGCTCGAATATCCAAAATCAAATACAAGTGCGCGAAACGGCCCCTCTGAACCATTCTCTGATACCGGTGGCTCGATACGTTCAATCACCGCACCAAGGATTTCAGGTACCCCTTGCCCTGTTTTACCTGAGACCTCAAGAACCTCAGAAGAATCAATATCGAGGAGTTTCGCCAACTCTTCTTTTACTTCATGAGCACGAGAAAGAGGTGAATCAACTTTAGAGACTGCCGGGATTATTACAAGCCCCGCCTCACGCGCCATAGCGAGCACAGAGAGGGTTTGTGCTTGTACTCCTTGAGTTGCATCAACCAGAAGAATAGTCCCCTCTACCGCTTTCATAGCGCGTGATACTTCATAAGCGAAATCAATGTGCCCAGGGGTGTCAATGAGGTTAAGGATGTATTTTTCTCCTTTATAAATATGTTCCATACGCACTGGTTGCATCTTAATCGTAATCCCCCGTTCACGCTCAAGCTCCATCGAGTCGAGCACTTGCTCTTTCATTTTGCGCGCCTCTACGGTACCCGTAACTTCGAGCATGCGGTCGGCAAGCGTTGACTTGCCATGGTCAATATGTGCGATGATAGAAAAATTGCGGAGGTGTTTGAGATCCATGAAAATTAGTTTATAAAGTTTTTAAAATTCAAAAAGTTAGAAGTAAATACAAACATGCACTTACCTTACAAACTTTATAAACTTTTCACTTTCGACTCATGTACCATACCATAAAACCCTTGAAAAATAAAGGTTCAGAGCTCCATAGAAAAAGAGGGCATCACTGCCCCCTTTGGTATTACGTTTTTTGTTTTTATTCCCTCGGCTGAACAACGATTGGGCCACGATACTCCTCGCACGAATCAAATGTCGCTGTGTAAAGGATGTTTAAAAGCCCCTCTTTACACCGAAGTGGCTCAGGGAACGTTAAAGACACCAAACCTTTTTTCCTGAGACTCATGAGGAGACTAGACACACTCGTCACTGCAATTTTTGAAGGGGTCGCCTGCGCAATCACAGAACAAGAAAGACTACCTCCATCAAGAGCACACAAGATCTCTTCTTCCATTTCAGATAATCTTACCACCTCAAAAATATGGAGGGGCTCCGCCATCTTGTGAACCTTAAAACGTTTCGACATCTCTTTTCCTTTCTTTAATTATCAAAAGACTTATTGTATTCTAACACACCAAACCAAAATATGCAACATTCCAAGGTATTTACCTCTTTTTTCCCCTTCCTGAAAACTATCAACTAAAAGCTACCCTCCTACCCTTTATATCTCCTCCTTGTCCGGCATCACAACGCCCACCTTCCAAAACTTACGATGGAGCGCTTCGCGTATGTCACGGATTTCTTCATTTCTCATAAGCTCAAGGATAAGCCACCATGTAATAAG
Organism: Minisyncoccota bacterium; assembly: GCA_036170975.1. Classification (GTDB taxonomy): domain Bacteria; phylum Patescibacteriota; class Minisyncoccia; order Phycocordibacterales; family UBA1550; genus UBA1550. Next base: position 4,430 of record JAVHQE010000001.1, read on the forward strand.
CCCCACTACTCCAGAGACAAGCCCTTGCAAGAAAACCCCGAGGAAGCTATTCATGTTCAGATAGAGCCCCAGTACTTCCAAAAACTCATAGGCAACGACGCCTGCAATAATCGCTGAGAAAGAACCATGCATAAGGGTCTTTTTAATGGGTGAGAGGAAATGCCCGAACCGACGCCTAAAAAGGTAAATAAGGAGGGCTGTATTAAGAAGCATCCCTATTGAATATGCGAGCGGAAGCATAAGCACCGAAGCGCCGGCAAGGTCATCTACACGAAGGAGTGCTCCTACAAAATCTTGAAAAAAAGAAGAGTGCGCATACCCGGCAAGGAACCCGTACCCTGCCCCGACGATTACGACGGCAGAAAGCGCATTCACGGCAAGCGGGATGGTATTGTTCCCTGTTGCATAAAATCCCCGTACAAAAAGCAACCCAACCGATTGTGCCACAACCGATATGGTAAAAATAGCGAGAGCTGCTGCGGTCAATCGTGTTGCCGTCCAGTCAAACGAACCCGAACCAAGAATCGTACGTACAATTTGCGCACGGAGGACAATCATCATTACTAAAACCGGAAGGGACCAAAAAATAATGTGGCGTGCAGCAGAGAGTATCTTCTCTAAAAATTTTTGCATGTCATCATCAGCAAAATGTTTTGAAATTCCCGGAAACGCAGCCGTTGCATAGCTCACCCCGATAACGGCAAGTGGTACGGACTGTAAATTGAAAGCAAAATTAAATACCGTAATGGAACCATTGGGGAGCTTTGCAGCAAAAATAATCAATGCAAAAAGTGCAATCTGGTTTGCCGAAAGCCCCAACGTACGTGGGAGCGACACCTGCACCACTTCCCACATGTCAGAGAGTGACGGCGGAAATGATATGTTCAAGGTGAAGCCGTTGCGGGAACTCACAAAGAAGTGTACAAAAAAATGGAAAAATGCTCCGAAGACCACACCCCACGCAAGACCGACGAGACCAAACGCAGGATAGAAAAAATATGCCCCCATAATGATCCCTACGTTATAGAGAACAGGAGCAAGTGCGAACGCAAAAAATTTGTGAAGCATTTGTGTCACACTCCCTAATAAATTTGAAAGCCCAAGAAGAATCGGCGACACGAGCATGAGGCGCGACATCAAAACAAGCTTATCATAAGAAGTACCAGAAAAAGAAGGGAAAAGTGTATGTACGAGAGAAGGTACCGCAAAAAAAATTCCCACTGACACGGCAACCAGAATTGAGAAAAATACCGTGAACGTATCGTTTAGAAATTTCTGTGCCCTTTCATCACTCTCTCCTGCCCGTTTTGTTAAGATGGGGATAAGGACAAGAGCGGACATAAACGAAGCAATCCCCGCAAAGATAAAATCGGGGATACGGAACGCCGCATAATAAATATCGAGAGTCTGTGAAGTGCCAAAAAGATGTGCGAGTAATCGGTCACGAAAAAGTGCGAGGACTTGTGAAAGAATCGCAAAAATTCCAAGAAGAAATGCCGCTTCGTGAAGACTGTTCCATTCACGATGGAGTAAGTTGATAAGTTTTCTTACCATAATTACTATGAGTATACCCCCACACCCACTTTTTGTATAGTTAAAATTTATGTATTACCACCACAATACGACCATAATTCTTTTATATAAAGGATCCTCGAGGCAAAGCCCCGGGGTATTTAATTGATTCATCGTATGTACACAAAAAGTGGGTGTGGGGATATACTCGGAAAATACTTACCATGCAAAATTTCTCACTATAGACGTATAATATACTATAGTATATTATACGTCTATAGTGAGAAATAAATCAAACTAACAATAAAAAACCTCGGGTTTCCCCGAGGTTTTTTAATACTCATATCGATAAGCCGAATTCTGTCCCAGACCCTTCTAGAGGAGCTGGGGATGGTCATTTATCTGGGAGTGCGATTACTCGCACCCTCGAGCGGCACTCCCGACACACCGCGCTTTGCTCGGTTATGCGGAATTTTTAATTTCTAATTTTAAATTTCAAAATAAATTCTAATTTCCAAATTTGAGAA
>JAVHQE010000002.1:0-27022 GCA_036170975.1 Minisyncoccota bacterium
TGAACCCTTTTGTGCCTCCACCGTATTTCCTGAAAAAGTGGATGATCTGATGTATCCCAATATGGCATTTCAGATTTTTAGGCGTAATATCCAAAGGGTGCGAGAATTCTCGAAAAAGATTCGAGCCTCCGTTTACCACACAAATATCCGTAGCAGAAAAATCGATGCTACTTACTTCTGCATTAAAAGGTGGTGAGCAAAAACCATCTTTGCTATCTACAACAAAATTAGTCCCCCTCAAAATTCCAAGAAGGAGGACACAATGCTCTTTTTTCCCTTCGTTCGTATGAAGAACAAAAAGTGCTGGTTCCCCCACTCGCCCAAAAAAATGCTTACTAACTTTTTCCAGAGTGTCTTCAGTGCAGGAAGACTCTTCTCCGTACGCAACAATCGAAGCATCCGTAAGGGGGTTCCCCGTCGTAACCCCTTTATTGCGAATAAGATCAACAAAATGATCATGACCCTGAGAAAGAGCCTTTCGCAATTCGATCCCTTCAACAATGTTGAGTGCAAGCTTCACAGCAATTTCTTTTTGCTTTGCGAGATCCCCCGCTAAACCCACAGCATACTTTTTCCTTGTCATTTTATTCTCCTGATGAGGTGCTTCGTTGTAAAAACCCTATTCCACTTGCCACAATAGCAGATGAGTGGCGAAATGTAAAGCACTGTTTTTACAAGTCTACGCCGGTTTGACCCATCATTGTAAAGAAGCCAGAAAATTGTTATCGTGCAATTAGTCAGTTTTAACCCTTAGGTAAGAGTTCATTTAAAAATGAGGAGGAAAAGTAACATGAAACTCAAACAATTTGTACTTGCACATAACTATCCGCCTCAATCTGAGGCTTCCCGTGTTGCAAATATATTGCGTGAAAAATGTTGTGCACACACCCCTTCTGCTATTGTTCCAAAGCTCGGGAACCACACAACTCTTTTGCCCCCGCTCTTCGCACACCCTGATGAAATGAGATATTTTGCGATGGGGCTAAGAATGATGAGCGTAGCATTCGGGGAAACACCTAGTTCAAAAAACGAAGTTCGGGGTCTTGGGATTAATTTTTTTCGTAACCCTGAAAGCGATGCACTCGTAATTGATCTTCTTCTCAACGAAGACTACCAAAAAACGATAGAGGCCTGCAGAAAAGAACTCTCGAGTTTTGCGAACTGGGTATTCCCCCTCTATGGTGAACGTTATCATCCTCATCTTTGCGTTCTCGAAGGACCAAGTCTGTATCAAAAACTCAGTCCACATCTGCAATCTCTTGCTCAAGGGTGTGGTTCTGATCTTTCTTTCACACTCCCCTCACCTCAAATCTGGGTAAAGGAGACAGAAAAAGGAATTAGTCACTGGGAACTTTTTGACTCACAAAAATAAGCACGGTAAAAAAAGCGGGATAACCTTATCCCGCTTTTTTCCTTTACACAAGTCTACATAACGCGTACGTCCACGCCGGTCATACAGGTAGGTTTGGTAAGCCCTAAGAGAGAAAGAACCGTCGGTGCGATATCAGCAAGAGTACCGCCACCGCGCAGTTCACCTTGCGTGTTGGTAATGATGCAGGGCACCACGTTATACGTATGCGCTGTATGAGGAGCACCATGTTCGTCAACATTCATTTCTGCGTTTCCGTGATCTGCGGTAATAATAACCACTCCGCCTTTTTTATGTACAGCATTTACCACCTGCCCAAGCGCCTCATCGATGATTTCGAGTGCCTCTATGATCGCAGGAACATTTGCGGTATGCCCCACCATATCCGCATTCGCAAAGTTGATGAACACAAAGTCTGTACCTGCTTCAATTTCTCGTACTGCCTCAACCGCAATATCCCGCGCGCGCATTTCGGGCGCGAGGTCATGTGTCGCAACATCTTTTCGACTATCCAAGAGAACGCGTTTCTCTCCTTTGTATAAATCCTCAACGCCTCCATTCAAAAAATAGGTAGCATGCGGAAATTTTTCTGTCTCGGCAATATGCACTTGTGTAAGCCCTGCCTCAGATACTTCTTTTGCAATCGTGGTTTCAATCGACATCGGAGGAAAAAGCACATCAACATCATACCCTTTTTTATATTCAGTCATCGTTACTATCGACAAATGATATTCTTTTTTCTTTTCTAAAAGTTTTTCCGTAAGCATCCGCGCACGATCTGAACGAAAATTAAAAAAGAAAATGCCATCGTTCTCTGCAATACAAAGAGGTGCCTGCCCAGCATTCTCCACCAAGAATGGTTCAATGTGTTCATCAGAAATTCCTTGCTCGTGAAATTCTTTTACAAAATCTGAAGGGGCAATTGCGCAGACCTTTCCTTTTCCCCCAAACATCGCGTCGGTCATTTTCTCTAGTCGGTCCCAGTTATTGTCACGATCCATCCCAAAGTACCGCCCACCAATCGTGGCGATCGTTCCAAGCCCAAGTTCCTTGATAAATGCATCAAGCTCTTGCAGATACTTCACACTATTCGTCGGTGCCGTATCACGCCCATCGAGAAAAAGGTGCATCACTACACTCTGTACCCCCGCGTCCTTTGCTGAACGCAAAAATGCAAAAAGGTGCTCGTGATGACTATGAATGCCTCCGTCCGACAAAAGCCCCATTACATGCAAACACGAACTATGCTCATTGACCGTGTGAAAAAGATGTTGCAGTTTTTCATTCTTTGCGAATGAACCATCTTGTATTGCCTTTTTAATACGGACAATATCGGTGTCGATGATCTTCCCTGCGCCAATCGTCATGTGCCCGACTTCGCTGTTCCCCATTTGCCCTTCTGGTAATCCAACACCCTCACCCGAAGTCACGAGTGTCGTGTGCGCATAATCTTTCATATACGAATCGAAGTTTGGTGTCCGCGCAGAAAAAATAGCGTTATGCCGTTCCAGAGGGCTCTCTCCCCATCCATCCAATACAATCAGTACGACAGGTCGTATTCCCATACTATTATTTCTTAAAAGGGCTTCTCGAAGTGTGCGTTGTTGCCGAGCATTTCCTCAATACGGAGGAGCTGATTGTACTTTGCAAGTCTGTCGGTGCGAGAAAGTGATCCTGTTTTAATTTGCCCTGTTGAAAGCCCTACAGCAAAGTCTGCAATGGTGGTGTCTTCTGTCTCTCCTGAACGATGGCTAATCATCGAGGTGTATCCTGCATTCTTCGCCATCGTTACTGCTTGAATCGTTTCGGTAACGGTACCGATTTGATTGAGCTTAATCAAAATGGAATTTGCGGTATGTTTCGCAATACCTTCTTCAAGTCGTTTGATATTGGTTACAAAGAGGTCATCCCCCACAATCTGCAACGTACTACCGAGCTTGTCGGTCAATTTCTTAGTACCTTCCCAATCATCTTCCGCAAAACCATCTTCAATAGACACAATTGGATATTTCTTGACCCATGATTCGTAGAGTTCCACCATCTCATCGCTCGTGAGCACCTTGCCCTCGCAGTCCAAATGATAGTTACCATCTTTGTAGAGCTCGGTTGCAGCAACGTCAAGAGCGATACCAATATCCTTGCCGGGAGTAAAACCTGCTTGTTTGATTGCTTCGATAATCATTTCTACTGCTGCCTCATTGGAAGGAAGCGCAGGCGCGTACCCACCTTCATCGCCCACCGAAGTATTCTGTCCTTTTGCGCGCAAAATCTTTTTGAGCGTATGAAAAACTTCTGCACCATAGCGAAGCGCCTCATGGAATGTCGGCGCACCAAAAGGCACAATCATAAACTCTTGGAAATCAGTTGAGTTCTCGGCATGCTTACCCCCATTCAACACATTCATAAATGGTACGGGTATTTTGTAAGCGCCCGTGGTACCACTTTCTTCTCTGAAGTATTCATAAAGCGGTATATTTTTGTGCTGTGCTACTGCTTTTGCAAACGCAATCGAAACACCAAGGATTGCGTTTGCGCCAAGGACACCTTTGTTGTCTGTACCGTCGAGGGCAATAAGTCCTGCATCGAGCATTTTTTGGTCAAATTCTTTTCCTGAAAATGCCATGTTGATGGTCGTGTTCACGTTGGTAACGACCTTAAGCACACCCTTACCACCATAACGTTCTTTGTCACCATCACGAAGCTCTACAGCCTCGTAGGATCCTGTCGATGCGCCGGATGGTACCGCCGCGCGCCCCATTTCGCCACTTGCAAGGTAGAGGTCAACTTCAACAGTTGGGTTACCGCGAGAATCAAGAATTTCGCGTGCTAAAATATTTTTGATGGTATACATAAAAGAATAAAAACAAATAAATGCCAATAATGTATTCCAGTATATCACTTTTAGTGAAAATTAAAAACCCCAAAAAGCGGGGGTGTGGGCGCCGCCAACACCCCCTCTTTTTGCGTTTTGTTCACTACTCCCCCAGTTTCTTCTCTATCCGTTCGAGTCGTTCGTGGATGTCTTTCAAAAGGTCAAGCTCCGTCTTTATCTCCGATGCAACTTTTTCATTCAACTTTTTTTCATTCTTTACTCCAGAAATAATAATTTCATCCCCAACAAAGAACGACACAAAAAGCCCAATAACGAGAAGCACCGCTACGCTTATTATCACTGATACCACACCCGTCAAAAACGGAATGCCGTCAGCAATCATCCATACCCCACGCCAAAAAAGTACGATAGAAACACCACCGATAAATGCGTAGAGTATATTGTGCTTGCTCAACCTTGCACGCGCATGATCTTCTAATTTATCAAAAAAGTGAAAAATATTTTTCATGTGTTTATTTTATAATTATATGATCCCCTGTTCGTCCTTACTATTCATGTTATTCTCCGCCACCGATTTCAAGAAGAAATATCCAACGAGGGTCATGGTAACTACGGGAGAGATCCATGTCGGCAAACTAACTCCAAAACCCTCAAGAATCATCACGGCACCAAGAAATCCTATCGAGTACATCGCTCCATTTTTCAAATAGGCATACGAGCGGATCCGGTCAACATTACCTACCGTAAGCTGTCGCACCACGACAGCACCGAGACCATTACCAACCAGTATAAGAGGTACCACAGTCGTAAACGCAAATGCACCCACTACCCCGTCGATGCTAAAGGCAAGGTCAATGACCTCGAGGAAAAATACTTTCGCCCAGTCAGACATCACGCTTTTCTCTCCTCTAGCAATGAGACGCTCCTCCATTTTTTCTGCATTATCTTTAAAACCTTGTGTAATAAAAAAGACACTAAATCCTACCGCAGTTGCAAGCGCGAGATGCATCGGTTTTTCAGCAACAAGATTATTGATCTCGACTAATACTCCGACAAGAAGAATGGTAGCGACCGAATAAAACCACACCGCACCATAGTTCTGAATGTGCCACTCAAATGGCAGTCCAAATTTTTTGTCCTCCATAAAAAGCCAATACATCCAGAGGAGTAAAAGGAACATCCCTCCCGCCATCATGATCGTAGGGGTGGCTAACTCAACCGCCTCCGTCACCACCGTACTACTTTGCCACATGGCTCCAAGCGCCCCGAACACCCCAATGGAAGGATTCGCAAGAAACACAATAAGCGAAGGCAAAAAACCGCGAACAACAAAGATGGCAAAAAGAATTCCCCACGTGAGGAAAAATCGTTTTGCCTTTTTGCTCTTCATGGCTGCAAGTACGTCGGCGTTCACGACCGCATTATCGATACTCGAAACGATTTCAAAAACGACAAGACCGAGGAGTGTGAGAAATAAAGTAATCATCCTCATACTATATCGTACTTTTAGGTAAACAAAAAACCTGATGCGGAACATCAGGCTTTGGGGAGGCAATCAATTTTCAGTGAATCTTTGTGGGGTCACCGCAGAAATCCACAACCATATCCAAGAAACTTACAATGTGCCCTGGGTCAAGGTTATTTTCTACTAATTCAACACAAAGATCTTCTAAAAAATCTACCCCGCTCTTCATGCATTCAGGACCAAAAACAAAAACAGTTTTTTGGCTCGAAGTACGAGCTGTTTCAAAAAAGTCTCGAGTAAATGGAGGAACCCTCATTTTGCGTTCTCGATATTCTTCAATAAATATCTCCAATAAAGAAATCGCATCAGAGTCCAATTCATTTTTCGAAGGGCGTAAAGAGATGTTAACGCTTCCCTTCTCTTCATCATAAAGCAAGTCCACAGTACACCTCCCTCTTGTCTTTTGGGTATTACGGGGAACAGCACTATATATAAGCCTACAACAATCTTGCAAAAGGCACAAGAAAAATACCGCCCCCCATTAAAGGAAGCGGTATATGACATCTCTTTCCTACCCCCCCTCATTTTTTTTATCACTTCATCCACTTCTCCGCCAAGAGGAACAGCGTCTTCTTCATTCGAGAAAAACACTTCGGAAGCGACAACACGAACAAGCTGTGCTTCTTTCATTTTTTCAAACTGGAGAACTGCTTTATATAAATGATCGAGGTAAAGGGGGAGCTCTCCTGGTGGGGTATCCTGGATAGCACGACTAAACATCTCAAACAGTATTGCCGTACTGTCCCCATAGTCAGAGTTAAAGACAATGTACTTAATCTTTCTGAGATTTTTTTTAACAGCGCCAACTCTGTCTTCCGTCACGGGAACCTGTACCATCCCATTATGTACAATCTTCATATTCGGCATCAATCGAGTACGGTACTCTAGTGCGACATCTTTCAACGCTCCTTTGACAATTGTTCCACCAAGGAAATATTCAGTAAAATCTTTGTCTTTACGGTCACAGATATCCCCGGCATCATCAACAACGAGATACTCCCATGCAATATTTCTTACGGGAAGCACATCGCCTATTTTGTTCTCAGGCGCAGACAAAACAACTTTTGCGCGGTCTCTTTCCAATACCGCAAAATAAAAGCTCTGCCCACACGGACTACTCAAATGTAGTACGTCCCCCACTTCAAGTCCCGCCAATTGCTCTCTGGTGATAAGCATGGTAACCCCCTCTTCGTTTCAGTTATTTTCAAAGGTAAAAACCGCTTCTTTCCAATTTCAAAAGTACCACAAAATACTAAAAATGTATAGGGTATTTCTCTCAATACCCTCTCTCTATCGCACCACCACGATTTTTCCCTTATTCTTTCCTTTCTCAATGCGGATTTTTGCACCAGTGGCAACATCAACCATTTTTTCATGATTATCTGCGTAGACAATAGCCGGCCCACGGGTAACCTCAAGCTCAATCACACAATCATCTTGCAAAATCATATGATCCGACGGTTCAATACTATTATTAAAAGCAAGCCCAATTCCCGCCTCAAAAAAGCCGTGCGTAATACTGCGGTAGTATCCCGTCGAGCCGAACGGTGTCGCCACCACAATACCATCACCGATAATTTCATGATGCGTAACCTCGCCGTTAATGGTAACACGGTACCGTAACGCGTGACGTGGATCTTTGTTGTGTACGACAACATCGCTCAATCCTTCCATCTCGTGCCCATCTACCGAAACCAATATTTTTGGCATTTCCTCAATAGAAAAATTTTTAGCCTTCACTTTTTCTAAAATCTCATCATTGGTAAATGGCGGGCATTTTTTACAAATATAACTATCTTTGAGCATAATTTTGGGCACCCCAGGATGAAACTCTTCTGCCTTGATAAGCGTGCCATCTCCCCCATAGCTTATAACGAGGTCAAAATCCTTATCATCAAGAACAAATCCGTGCTTTGTAACGAGCTCCTCAATCGCATACCTATTCCGCCCCACAATAGTTACTTTTTTCATGGGTTAACTGTAGCACGGAGCAGGGCTGTCTACAAAATCAAAAACTCCCGAAGCTTCCGCTTCGAGAGTTAAGATTTTGTAGAGTCATTATAACATTCACGCGAACTTTTTTTTAAATTTTAGAATACGAAGTTGCTTGTCCTTTTTTTGTATTTTGTTTTATCTTTCCTTCTTTTGTGAGTGTTTTGAGATAACGAGTTGCGGTTGAGTCTGACACGTGGAGGAGTTTCTCAACTTCGTTGTTGGTAATCATTGTTTGCTTCGCAAACAATGACATGATGCGATCAAGTTTCTTATTCTTTCTGTTTTGTATTGCGAGTTGTGCTTTCGTAAAAAGTTCACGCATTGATTTTGTAAAAGACTGTGTGATGGTGGTGGCAATGACGGGAGCGACGACAGTGGCTATGACTTGCGCTGGAGTAGGCGTAGAGGTTGCTACGGGTGCAGGTGTTGGCTCGGGTGTTGGAGCGAGGGTAGCTGGTTCAGGAGTTGGAGTAGATACTGGAACTTGAGCAACGACGGGCTCAGGAATTTGTGTAGGTGCAGGAGTTTCAGCTCTGCGTCCAAGACGTGAATCAGCTGATTCAGTCACGGGTGTCGCTTCAGTTGGTACTTGTATTGGCGTTAAAGTTTCTACCGTAGTTGGCTCGGGCACAGTTTCAATCACTGGCTCGGTTAGAGCTGGTTGAGTTGTCTCGGCTGGCACTGGTTCTGGTGTAAGCGTTTCAACAGACACAGGTTCAGCAACCGCCACAGGAGTTTCTGCGGGGATTTCGACGATAGGAGCAGGTGGAATACTTTCCACTGGCGCGGGCTCGATCGGTTCATTTCCGCCCATTTGCGAATTGATGTTCTCTGAAATCGAGGATTGAGGAGAAGCTTCAATTCGCGTCGCGGATGCTTCACCAGAAGCACCAAGAAGTTGGTTAATACCAACCGATGAGGGTTCTGGAACTGCTTCAGGAGTTGGAACTGGCTCAGTTGGAGCTTCTGCGGGAGCTGGAGCAATAACCGCCTCAGGAGGCGTAGAAATAGGCGTTTCTGGCGTTTGGGGAACTGGGGCATTTGCAGGCGCAGGATTTGCGGTTATTTCGTCTGGCATATATAGGGATTATAACAAAATAATGCCTACATAGGTTAGTTTTTGAGAGCAATGTTAGAGCGGGAGGTATAAAATCTCACGCCCTAGAGCCACGCAGAGCCCCACAAGTGCATTGTGGGGCGAATTTTGTGGGACTTACTTTGCAGGGAGTAAAAATGCCCACGAGTGTCCTACTCTTATCTTGCGTACAGACTTTTTTGAAAATTAAAAAAAGTAGAACGGATTGACTCTACTGCGCCAAGTTCATTCACCGCATCAGCAATCGCATTGTATTTCAAATTCAAGAGTACGGGGAGTTTTTCTTCATCAAGTTCCTCAACCCCCTTTTCTTCATATTTTGATAGCACAAAATCCAGAAATTTCTTCTGCTTTTCATCCAGCCCTTCAAAAATCTTTTCCTTCGATTGCGCAACTCTCTCCGCTCTTGAGATAGGCTTCGTTAAGAATGAAATGTATGTCAAAACATCAAACAAATCACTTTGCTCAGCATCAATCATTTTTTGCAATATTTCCAATTCATCCCTGCCAAATCCTTTTTCTGCTATCTTATCCAAAAATACTTTTCTGGTTGTCGGATTTGACCAAATTTTTCGAAGTTCTTCTTCGTTCTTAAAAAATTCAGGCATAGCTCCAAACATATTATCCATAAATTCTTGGATTGAAATCGGTCTTCCATCGGCACTCCAAAATGAAGTCGAAATCATGTGTTGAATTTCTCGTTCCTTCCCATCTCGCAACTTGATCTTTAATTTCTTTTTTGGTTGGTTTTCACATTCACATGGGTCTTTTCCACATACTGTACAAATCTTGGGAGCCTTCTCGCACACACAAGGCTCCTGCCCGCAAACAGTGCATTCTTTTAGTGGCGTCACTTCGCAGATACATGGATTTTGTCCACACTTTGAACAAGTTTCCTCTATTGGGTCGCCGTCCCACTCTGGGTCAGCAAAATGGTGATAAGCATCCACAAAGTCAAGAACAGTGAAGTACTCTTTACCGTCAAAAAGTCTAGTTCCACGGCCAATAATCTGCTTAAACTCAATCATAGAATTTACAGGTCTCATTAAAACAATGTTTCGGATATTGCGAGCGTCCACACCAGTCGAAAGTTTTTGAGAAGTAGTTAGAATCGTTGGGATTGTTTTTTCGTTATCTTGAAACTCTCGCAAAAACTGCTCTCCCCTAGCTCCATCGTTAGCGGTAACACGCACGCAATAGCTTGGGTCTTTACTTTCTTTCATCTGGTTTATCAAATCTCGCACCATAAGAGCATGGGGTTGGTTTGCACAAAAAATTATCGTTTTCTCCTCCTGATTTATTTCATCCAAAACCACTCGTACTCTTTTTGCTTCTCTTTCTTTTATTTCTATAATCTTATTGAAATCATCTTCTTCATAGATTTTACCTTCTTCAACTTCACCCTCGACAATCTGATCGTCAGAAGTGAATACATAATCATCGAGCGTTGTTTTGATACGCTTAACCTTAAAAGGCGTCAAAAATCCATCGTTCACTCCTTCTTTAAGTGAGTAAATATAAACTGGCTCACCAAAATATTTATAAGTGTCCACATTGTCCTTTCTCTTTGGCGTAGCGGTGAGTCCAAGTTGAACAGCTGGAGAAAAATATTCCAAAATCCCACGCCAAGTACTTTCATTATTTGCTCCTCCGCGATGACACTCGTCAACAATAATGAAATCAAAAAAGTCTGCTGGGTATTCTCCAAAGTATGGCGTGTCATTCGCTCCACTCATAAAAGTTTGGAAGATTGTAAAATAAATACTGCCGGCCATTGGCACTCCTCCTGTCTTTCGAATATCCAAAGGATTAATACGAACGAGCGCATCTTTATCAAATGCAGAAAAAGCATTAAACGCTTGATCAGCTAAAATATTTCTATCTGCTAGGAACAAAATTCTTGGTCGGCGAGAACCATCTCGCTTCAAGTTCCAGCGAGCCTGAAAAAGCTTCCACGCAATTTGAAATGCGATAAATGTTTTTCCCGTGCCCGTTGCGAGCGTCAACAATATTCTTTGCTTTTCTCCTGCAAGAGCACAGAGCGCATTATTGACGGCGAGCTCTTGATAATATCGCGTGCCTTTTGACCCACCAACACTCTCAAAGGGTACTGCATCAAACTTATCCCTCCACTCGTTTTGATCGGAGAAAGTTTTACTCCAAAGTTCATCAGGTGTGGGGAAATTAAAAACATTTCCCTCCTTTCCCGTCTCCATAGATATTTCATATATCTCCCTGCCGTTGGTTGCGTAAGTATAATCAATGTGCAATTTCTGCGCATATCCTTTTGCTTGCCCCACACCTTCAGTTGCGGGCAAATCCAATGCTTTCGCTTCAACTACAGCAATTTTGCGATTTTTATATACTAAAATATAATCTGCAATTTCAGGCTTCGCTCGCGTGCCACCTGTTTGGATTTTACCATCAGTAATACGAAATTCACGAAGGACTTTTGACCCCTCCACCACGCCCCAGCCCGCCTCTGCAAGCTTTGGGTCAATATATTCCGCGCGTGTCTCTGATTCGTTCATTGATACTAAATATGCCACAAAATTGGCATTTTAGCCATAATTTAGAAACTAAGAAATAGTCTTCAAATATTCCGCAATGCGTTTTCTGTCCTCGTTTTCTTTGTCACCCTTAAAGTATATTTCAATATGCACAAAAGTCACCATATCATTATTGCTACAATAAATGACTCGGATAGATCGGTCCTTCAAAGACTTACACATCATTCTCGCTTTTACAATTTTGACATTATCGGCGCAATGAATAATAGTAAAATTTTTTCCTAAACCAGTGGGATTTTTAGTAATGAAACTTTCAAACAATTTAATATCCTCAGCTAAGCTTCGATATCTCTTTGAAAGTTTCGTGAATTCCTTTTCAAATTCTGGCAGTTGGCTAAAGTGGCTCATATTCTCTTACAGAAGTTTCATCTGGTCTATAAAAAACATATTCATAATTAAGAACCTCTTTTTCCTTTGCTATTTTCCAAGGGGTATCAATATGGGATAGGTCGGATATTTTTTTTGCAGTCATATCAGAAAGTCTATCTAATTCCGTATCGATATGAGCCAACTCTTGTGCAGACAGTGTAGACAAGTCAATACTGATGTTAGGATTTATCAAATATTTAGTCTGCTCATATTTATAAAACTTACTTTTAATTGTCTCAATGGCTCCAGCTGCTTCAAGCTCTTTAATTATTTTGGGAAAAATTACAGGCGTTGGTCCATGAGTGTTTCTCATATAACGCGCACCCACAAGCTGCTCTTCAAATTTCTCATAATAATCAAAGTCAATAAAGTATAGAATTTTGTACAACACCGTTTGCCCGACATTTGGCTTACCGCCTACTTTTGATAGCACGTACAAAAGTACTTGTTTAAATTTTTCTACTTTTTCTTGGGGCACGGAGATTCTTTCTTCTGGGGTTGGGTCTTTTGAATCTCTTTTTATTGATTTCTTGCTACTTTTCTCTTTTTCAAAAATAACAACTGTCTCAGAGATTTTACCCTTCTGAATATCCTCAATAGAAATCTGAAAAATCTTACTGAGTACGTTTGCCTCGGTTAGCGCGAGTTCACGCTTACCTTGTTCGAAGGCAATATATGAAGAACGGGAAATGCCGAGCTTCTCAGCTATTTCTACTTGTGAAAAACCGCGCTCTGTTCGTAGCGACTTGATAAACAAATAATATTTATTAGACATACAACAATATTATAGCAATAGTGTCGGAAAGTCAAACATTCCTGTGTATAACTTATTGACATATATAGAAATAGGTATACCATTTAGGGTGCCAGAGTAGTCGAGCTGGTACTAATAGAAATAATCATAAAAACTAGATGCAACAGATAATTTCAGAGTTTGAATCCTTTATGGGGAAGAATGGGACTCACTACCATCAATTTTATGTTGGAATCGCAAGTGATCCACACGACCGTCTCATAAATGGACACGGGATCAATCAAGCCATCCCGCATATATATTGGAAGCAGCCACTTCATACAGACACGGTACGCGCCCTAGAAAAGCACTTTATTGATAAAGGTACTAAGGGTGGCCCAGGAGGTGGTGATAACAACACGAGATACATATACACGTACCTTATCACTCCCCAGACGCGCGAGTAAAGAGATTCTTGAGCATACGCGCTGGTTTATATAGAGCTCACGGAGAAGGAGGAACGATTGAGTTATGGCAAATCACCAAGAGCGATAGAAAGGCGCACCTTGCTCGCAAAATCCGCACATTGTGCGGATTTTGTTTTACAACTCGCCTGCAAACGCCTGTTCTAGGACGGATTTTTTGAGCTCGTCCAAGTCGGCGATTTTCCTTCGGAAAATCGCCTCAAGCTTCTTCGTCTCCCCCGAAAGCGCATCGAGTTTTTTGACGATTTCTTTTTGTTCCCCTAAGGAAGGTAGCGTAATTTGTAAATCCTGTATCATCCCTATCTTTAAAAATTTTGTACCAGCCCCAACTGATTTCCCCTTAAACTCCTTAAGGCTTTTTAGAAGTTGGTAATACAAATATCTGTAGAGAATTTTATTCTCTTTGTTCACTGTAATCACATACGTCCTTTGATACGCGTCAAACTTTCCGTTGTAATGCTTGACGTTGAAATCCCCTACAGCATTGTTCCCAGCCAATAGGATTGCCTCGCAATCAAATGAGTATGAATCAATTGCATATATTTCTCTTGCACAGGTAAAAAATGGATACTGCCCATTTTCTTTCATTGCATTCGCGTTGAGTTTCCCAGTTTTGATATCCACCAATGCTCCCAGCGCACTTTTTTCTCCGCTTAAATTCTGCAAATACGACTCAAAAAGCTCCTGAGAATTTTTCAAATTCTTTTCCGCATTTTCCTTCGCCTTTTCAATCCCCCCAAAAACATCATCCAAAATTTTCACAATCCGCTTTTGCTCCACCAAAGATTCAGGGTATGAAATTTCTAGATTTCTAAAAGCTGGAACATCTAAATTCTTCTGTGCGCTTCCTTTTGCAAGTGAATAGAAAACATCATTCAAATATAGTGTTTGATAATCCAAAAAGTTCTGAGAAATTTCTTTACTTTTTGGTGAAATTGTTAAACCGCTATCGTTGAGAAAAAACTTTACTTTTACAAATCTAGTACATCTCTCAGACATTGCAAATCGCCCAATGACCATTCTGTCTTCACGGTTATATTCATCCATGAAAAAAGTAGCTCCGCCTCCGCCATAGACGGAATATTTACTTCCGCCGTCTCTTTTGTTTACAACTCGAGTACCATACTCAACCTCGCAAACCTCATCAAGTTTTTTTGTCTGCCAATTACTTTTCATAAAAATTTTTAACCAACAATAAGTAGTTAGATAGTTCAAGAGGTAGCTCTTCTTTTGTGAGGGAACTGAGGCGCGAGATTGGGTTACAATTTGAAACCTGAGCGCAAATATCTTTCCCAGGGAAATACATCTGCCACTTAGGTTGTGCCACATCTCTCATTTTCTGAAAAATTTCACCAAATGTCCCGTTGCTATTCCTAAACTGAGCGATACTACTTGATTCAGTATCAGCATCAAAATTCTTTGCAAACTTTTTACAATTTGATTCGGCAGTAAGCTGAAATTTATCAACAACAATTTTTTCATTAGCAGACCAAAACTCCTTGCCAAAATTGGTTGGGTCATTAATGACAAAAAAATTTTCTATTTCATTTACGGGCAAATAAGCAAATTGGTAAAGTAGATCCTTTTTTTCGTTTCTAAATACCTTTTCTTTGATTAAATTAATTTGATTATCAGTTAAACCATCTCGATCAATCTGTCGGAAAATTTTAGGATTATATGTAGGGTCTAATTTTTGTTGATGTCTTACCCCGTTTTCGACAAGATTACCAGTAGATCCTTGAGATGTCATTACTCTAACATCCACTATTTCAAACATTGCGAGCAACGTCCCCCAAAGATTCTGAACGTCCTGGGCTGAATCCTCACAAATAAAAATTTTACTGGGACGGGCCGTGAGCAAAGCTTCATACTCTATTCTTTTACTAATATGTTCCTCTTTTTCTTTTTGTTTTTCCTGATATAAAAGTGCTAGCTCTTTATTCAATTCATATATCCCTAATTCTTCCTCAAGATACTCCCTATTGTTCTGCTTTGTAGCATCCAAACATGCTTGTTTCCCGGAAATATTTTCAGGAAGATAGAGCACGCGTGATACTTGATGTTTACTTTTAAAACTTTCACGCCCCTTAACGTCAATTTCTTCTTTATAAACCCTAAAAGTGGATGCACTGGGGCCACAAAGAGACAGAAAATTGAACGAGTGGGTAGTAATAAATATTTGGTTTGTTTTTGAATATTCATTCAAAAAATCATCTGCTAATTTTTGAGCATTCTTGTACTCATATGAATTTTCCGGCTCTTCAAAAGCCCAAATAACAATTGGTTTTTTTATATTTCGTTTTGCGATTTCATCGAGAATAACTGGAATAAATTTTGCCTGTACTCCATCGCCCCTACTTCTTAGCGAAATACCTTCATCAGTTTCAACGTCAATTGCTTCTGAATAATTAATTTCAAGGTACGGAATATTAAAATTTGCAGTCTTAATTTCAGCAGTTCTTTTAGCAAAATCAGAGAAGAGGTCTCTCGACTCCTCCTTTATTTTTTCATCAAGAATTTTAGTTACATTCAACGACGACATCAACGAGACCCAATCCTTGATAGTTTTTTTGTCAGTTTCACTAAATTTTACCTCTGTCTTTCCAATCGCCTCCTGATACTTTTCCTTAAGAAAATCAAAAAAAGTTTTATCTTTTATCGCTGGAACATATTGAAAGTTAATTTTTTTAAGAAATCTAGTAAGAGCCTTTCGCTCACTGGTGCGCTTCAATTCTTTTCGCTTTTCGTTTCTGATTTTTGTAAAATTTAAGGTAGGATCATCATAAAATCCCTTTGTTATCCAAAATTTTGACGGTAAAATAGCTGTATTAAACTGCTCATTAGTTGGCGCAAATAATATACTGATTTCAACAAAAGATTTGCCTTTCTGTTGCCCTCTTAGCCTTTCCTCGTGAGCTCTCGAAAAATCTTTTTCAAAAACAAATCGTTGGTAAAAATCAATTTTATCAAGATGAAAAAAAAGATTTAGTGCTCGAAGGATATTTGATTTTCCAGAATCATTAGCACCTGAAAAAATATTTAAATCATTTAGATCATAAATTTTTGTTTTTTCAGAGTCTCCAAAAGATCTGAAATTTTTTATTTCTATTTTTTCTATTATTTTCATACGATCTTTTCAATCTTTTTCAAAATCTCCTCACTCTCCCTGTCTAACTTTCCCATCTCCTTCAAAATTTCTTTCATAGTACAGTGCATGTTTTAGTTACTTTTTTGCGGGAGCCTTTTCCTTTTGTATCCATAGTCTATCATATCCGTACTTCTCAAATTCGTCCCAGTACTTTTTCTCATAATCATAGAGGGGTACGCCAAAATAGCCACCATTTTTTGCCTCCATTTCTTTTAGCTCCTTTGCTGAATGGTCATTTTCGAAGTCACGCCATGCGAGCTTATTTGCAAGCGACTCATGGAGGTTGAACTCATCATAATCATCAATAATTGGGAAAATCTGTTCTTCATATACCTCATCATTTAAAATATTCGATCCTTCGTGGTCTTGCACCAACTCTTCACAACCAAAATCCCCAGCGTATTGCAAAAAATATTCCTCGAGCTTTTCCATCTTATTTGAGCACTTTTTATAGTCAGTATCAGGCATTGCATCCCCAAGCACTCCAAACACACTGTTTGCAATACCACTCATGGTAACCAAATCTCGGTATTGTTCCTTTGTGATATTTATTTTCATATCTTTTATTTTTTCTTTTTAGCTTCCAGAAGTTTTTCTACTTCTCGGTCAAAATCTGAAATATAATTTCTATCTTGCTCCACGCGGTACTTCTCATATTCTCCAAGTGCGAGCGCCTCCGCCACTTCGTGGCTTACCTTGCCTAAATTCTGCAATATAGCATTTTCACTAAAATGCAAAAAACTATCAAGCTTTTCAACCCAATCCTTCATATACATTACTTTACCCCTGCGTGCCTGACTTTCCGCAAAAACAAGGTACATTTCAACAATTCTATTCAATTCATCAAGCTCATGTTCGTCCAAATAATTTTTAGCTATTACTACATCGCTTAGTCTGATAACACCTTTGGGCGAATTCTTCCAGCTCGTAAGTCCCATATTTTGTTTTTTACTATCAACCCTTGCGTGAACAATTTCTGCTGCGGTTTGCCCCGTTATAGCAAAATGTAACTTATTTTGCACGGTAGCAAAAAACTGCTGAGTAATGTCACTGTCTTGCGAATAATCAGCGCTACACTGCGCATAAATATCTGTAATCTTTTGATACAGTCTTCTTTCGCTAGAACGAATATCTCGAATTCTTGCAAGCTGTTCCTCAAAGTAATCTTGTCCGAATGTGTAATTTGGGGTTTTTAGTCTCTCATCGTCCATCGTAAATCCTTTGATAATGTATTCTTGCAATCTCTCCGTCGCCCAGATACGAAAAAGTGTTGCCTTGGCAGAATTTACTCGGTACCCTACGGATATAATCGCATCGAGATTATAGTGCTTTGTCTTATACTTTTTGCCATCACTCGCAGTTATCGAGAATTCCTCGGTAACTGAATTTTCTTGCAACTCGCCACTTTCAAAGATGTTTTTTAGGTGTAGAGACACATTGTCAATCGAGCAATCAAAAAGCGACGCAATCAATTTTTGCGACAGCCAAATATTTTCATCATGCAAAAAGATTTCCACCTTCACTTTTCCATTTGGCGTAGTGTAGAGCAAAAACTCAGTGAAGCTGTTGTTTTGGACAATTTGTGTAGGCTTTTTTCTCATAAAGTTTTACTAATTTTATTCAAGATCTCCCCGCTCTCCTCATCCAGTTTCCCCATCTCCTTCAAAATCTCTTTCGGCGTACGAAGAGCCACTTCCTCCCCCTTGTTGGGATTCTTCACAGACAAATCAAAAGTATTCTGATCAATATCAGCGACATTTATCGACCACGAGTTTTCGCTGTCTTTCTTTGTCTTTTGGAGTTCAACAAAGTCAGCCAAATCTTTTTCATTGAGTGCATTAGTCTTGCCGAGGTTTCTATCGAGATTGAGCTGGTAGTACCACACCTTTTTCGTCGGTGCGCCTTTTTCAAAAAAAAGAATCACTGTTTTTACTCCTGCCCCCGTAAAAGTACCACCCGGCAAGTCGAGTACGGTGTGTAGGTTGCAACTCTCTAACAAGTGTTTGCGGAGCGAAACAGAAGCATTGTCAGTATTGGAAAGGAAGGTATTTTTTATAACAATACCTGCCCTACCTCCCGCTTTGAGAATTTTTATAAAATGCTGAAGAAAGAGGAACGCTGTCTCGCCTGTTTTGATGGGAAAGTTTTGCTGGATTTCTCGGCCGATACCCGCGCCAAAAGGAGGGTTGGCTAGAATTATATTGTAGCGATCTTTTTCTTGAATATCGTTGATATTTTGAGCAAGCGTATTCATATGCTTGATATTTGGTGCTTCAATACCGTGCAAAATCATGTTCATAATGCCGATAATATACGCGAGGGACTTTATCTCTTTGCCATAAAATGTTTTATTCTGAAGTATCTCCATCTGCTTTGATGAAAGCTTTGATTGATTTTCAGTGAGGTAGTTGTAAGCTTCAACCAAAAATCCCGCGCTTCCACAAGCCCCATCGTAAATAGTATCGCCGATTTTTGGTGCAACTACTTTTACTATAGTTTTGATAAGAGGTCGGGGGGTGTAGTATTCTCCTCCGTTTCGCCCTGCGTTACCCATGTTCTTTATCTTTGCTTCGTAGAGGTGGGAGAGTTCGTGCTTTTCTTCATACAAACGAAAATGCATACCATCTACAATGTTCAGAATTTCACGCAGTTTATAACCACTGGAAATCTTGTTTTTCAATTCAGAAAAAATTTCACCGATTTTATATTCAATAGTGTTTGGTTCCTCGGCTTTAAACTTTTTGAGATACGGAAAGAGCTTGTGGTCTACAAAATCCTTCAAGTCATCCCCATCGAGAGCTTTGTGGTGGTCTAGTTTGCCATCGGGTCCTTTCGGACAAGCCCAAGTATTCCACTGGTGCTCTGTATCAAGAATGTATTTATATTTTTTGCCTGCGAGCGCTGCCTCTGTTTTTTTAATCTCGTCCAAATCATCAAGATATTTTAGGAAAAGTATCCACGAGGTCTGCTCAACATAATCAAGCTCGGTCGCTGAGCCAGAGTCGGTATGAAGAATAGAGTCGATGTTTTTGAATGATTGTTCAAACATAAATTTATTTTAATAGTTCGTCACTAGATACACCAAGCGCTTTCGCTAAATTGGTAATAGTCGAAAGCGTGGGGTTTGTGTTTCCGTTTTCAATATTGCTAACAAAGAATTGATTTGTGGTATATTTCTGCATTTAAGTGACTTGCTCAACAATGCTCCAAGTATACCGCCAATAGATTTTTAATACAAAACCAAAGAATTCTGAACACCATTTTCCCGACATCGGGAAAATGGTGTTTTTGAGACAAATGGATACCTTTCTTCAAATCACTAGGTCTTTTACTTTGATAGTTATCACGGAATACCGTTCGCCTAAAACTAGCGTGTGGTCACAAGTCACTAAGTATATTTATTCGCTTCACTCTAAATCTACGTAAGTGCTCGCCGAAGTCCATCGGTAGTGATAGACACCTGTAGACGGCCCGGCTCGTGGTTTTGTGCACTCACAAAACATCACTGTGCCTTCCACAACTAAAAAACGACGCGCAGGCGTCGTTTTTCTTTACGTTGTGGACCCGTGAGAGCTGCGGTCACGAGTTACTAGTTAGCGTCCAAGACGTGAACCTCCTGGTTCAACTTCGTTCATAAGTACTCGCGAAGTCTCCCGACACGATTTTCTAATCGCCCGTTTCCAAGAACAAATCTGTTAATTTGTCGGCGACCCGCTTCGCGTGTACCCGCCTCCGACTTTCGAATCTCCACGAGCCCTACAAAATCAAAAACTCCCGAAGCTTCCGCTTCGGGAGTTAAGATTTTGTGGACCCGTGGAGATTCGAACTCCATACCTCCTGAGTGCAAAACAGGCGCTCTACCAATTGAGCTACGGGCCCTTTACATTGGAAAACAAAAACTCACCACACAACTTTTTACCAACTTCCCTATTCTACCTTATTTTTTTTGTAATGCAAGCCCCAATATGTAATCAACAAAATCAGAGAGATTGAGCCCGTGGAGAGCGAGAGATTTCGGAAAAACTGAGGTCTGAGTAAGCCCTGGAAGCGTATTCACCTCGAGGAGTACCGGCCCTTTTTCTGTTAGGATAAAATCATAAGTTGAATAGTGGCGGGCACCGAGGTGCATATGTGCGCGTAGAGCTGCTTCCTCAAGGGCTCGTCGTTCGCTGTCTTTCAAGCGAGCAGGGCCAATAGGGTATGCACTATTTTTATATTTTTTATCATAGTCAAAAAGTGAACCTTCTGGCAAGAGTATTTCGAGCGGGGGCGTTGTATAGGCACTGCCTCCCTGCGAAGAATCCACGACCCCCAACGTTACTTCCCTCCCTTGTACATATTCTTCAATGATCGCTTTTTCAGAATAACCAAGCGCGCGCTCTACCGCGAGGATGAGCTCGCGATCATTTTTCGCAAGAGAAAGTCCTACTGATGAACCCGCAGAAAGTGGCTTTACCACAAAAGGCGCGCGAATTTCAGCACCAACAACACGCTCAATAACATCATCCACATCTTCACCACGTTCCGCAAGTACACCCTTAGGTACACTAATTCCCACACTCGCAAAATGTTTCTTTGCAAGATCTTTATTCATACCAATAGCAGAAGGAATTGCGGTAGACCCAGTATAGGGAAGATTAAACGTGTCGAGAATTTTTTGTACCTTTCCGTCTTCACCAAACTCTCCATGGAGCGCGTTAAAGATCACATCGACCTGTTGCAAAAGCTTTACGGGGGTAGTGGGCACCCCGTCAATATGCCACTCGCCAGCATTGGTAATCAAGATATCGTGGACTTCATACAGGTCACGCGAAAGAGCATCAATGACACTGCCACCCGTTTGAAGCGATACATAGTATTCGCTTCCCAGACCTCCCCTCATGACCCCCACTCGAAGTTTGTTCATGGGTATAGTATATCGTCAAATGAGAATAGCGACAAATATCTTTGTGCCGAGAGAGTCGGTCACGAGTTACTAAAGCCACTTTGTGTCTAAGTACTCGCGACCCCGGCTTGGCGACAAGTACTCTCTTCGCTCGTCTTGTATACCGCCTTGCGCCTTTCGATTCTCTCCTTCGACTACAAAAATATAACCTCGAGATACTAACACATCCCGAGGTTTATTTTTGTGCCGAGAGAGAGAATCGAACTCTCATGGATTACTCCGCACGATTTTGAGTCGTGTGCGTCTACCAATTCCGCCATCCCGGCAATGCAACCATACTAACAAAAGTTAGAACAAAAGCAAAGAAACAGCAGGGCGGTAGTTCTTCTAAAAAAGAGTCTTGCAGAATAAGATAGGTATGATAAACTGCAGATGCTTTGAGATAATCTTAAAGTACTTGTTCTTTAACTCAAGAAAGGAAATTCTATGCCGAAAAGCATAAAAACCAAAGTAACGCTACTCATAGTGATTTTTGTAATCAGTGTGGTAGCGTCGACGGGTGGTGTTCTCATGTGGAACGCTTTTCAGTACGAGTACCACAACAACAAGCTGTTCATGCAAGCACTTGGCTTGCTGATGCTCGCAATAACAATAGGTATTCCTGTTCGCCACATGGCAAAAAGAGCATGGCAAAAAACGAAAGCGGTCAGAGAATCGCTCACAGAAACAACAGGGGAAATGCTGGCTTTTAAAAAAGGGGTAAGACAAGAGCGATAACATCGCGTAGCGCGGGAGCAGGTATCGGAAGGTATCTGCTCCTTTTTAATTTTAATACTAGGGGGGGGTTATAGCACACACAAAAGGGGGGGGGGGGGGGGGGGGGGGGGGGGGGGGGCGCGACCGAAGGTCGCGCCTTTTGTGTGTGCATTCCTATCGACTATTAACTAAGGACTACTTAACTACCCCTATATCTTCCCTACCAAGTCCAATCCTGGTTTCAAGGTCTCATCACCCGGTTCCCAGCTTGCGGGACATACGTTACCATTATGCTCACGAACGAATTGTGCTGCCTGAAGCTTGCGCAAAAGCTCTTTTGCGTTACGTCCCACGCTATTATCATTCATTTCTACAATGCGGAGAATTCCATCGGGGTCAACCACAAAGGTTCCACGAAGCGAAAGTCCTTCTTCTTCAATAAGTGTCCCAAAAGCAACACAAAGGTCACGACGAGGGTCAGCAACCATCGGGAACGTAATCTTCTTGATAGCCTCCGAGGTGTCATGCCATGCTTTGTGTACAAACACGGTATCACCGCTCACCGACAAGACCTCAGCATTTAGCTTCTGGAACTCAGCATAGTGGTTCGCCATTTCTTCAAGCTCGGTAGGGCAGACGAACGTGAAATCAGCAGGATAAAAAAAGAGGATGAGCCACTTCCCACGATAATCAGAAAGTTTTATTTTTTTAATTTCCTCATTATGAAAAGCCTCTGCTTCTATCTCTGGGATTTCATGCCCAATCTGTGCAAACACCTGCACGTCAACCCCACACATTCCCAAACATTCATTTTTTTCTTTACCTTCCATATTTTTATTTATTATTTTGAATTACTAAACTCCCGTATTCTGTGTTGTCATTGCGAGGTACGAAACAATCCACAATTTAATACTGGATTGCTTCGTACCTCGCAATGACTGAAAGAGCTTCGTAATTAAAAATTATTACTTGCTGATAATTAGTATTAAGGTATTATAACAAAAAATGACTGATAAATCTATGCCAAAAATTATCGCTATTGTCGGACCTACCGCTTCGGGCAAAAGCGACCTTGCGGTTGAAATTGCGCGCCAAATAAACGGCGAAATTATTTCAACTGACTCCCGCCAAATCTACCGCGGGATGGATATTGGTACGGGTAAAATCACCAAACGTGAGATGCGTGGTGTCCCCCACCACCTTCTTGATGTCGCCAACCCAAAACGACAATTTTCAGTTGCTCAATATGAACGCCTTGCCCTCCGCACTATCCAAAATATTCTCAAGCGTGGCAAAGTTCCCATCCTCTGTGGAGGCACAGGGCTCTATACAGATGCCATCATAAGCGACCTATCATTCCCCACAGTGAAACCTGACCCTACGCTTCGACGCACTCTTTCAAAACTTTCTCCTGAACAACTTTTTGAACAACTACAAAAACTTGACCCCGTTCGTGCGGAAAATATAGAAAAGACCAACCCACACCGGCTCATCCGCGCAATAGAGATAGCGACCGAGCTTGGCGCGGTACCCCCCAAGGCTAACCCCACACCCCGCTACAACGCGCTGATGATCGGCATCGCGGTATCCCGCGAGAAACTCGCCGAACGTATCTCCCTAAGGCTTATCAAGCGTATGCGTTCGGGCATGCTCGGAGAAATAAAAAAACTCCACAAAGATGGGCTCTCGTGGAAACGAATGGAGGAGCTTGGACTTGAGTACCGCTTCCTTGCACAATTTTTACAGAAAAAAATAACCCGAGAGGAAATGCTACGCGACCTCGATACTGCTATCCGCCATTATGCTAAACGCCAAATGGTGTGGTTTAAGCGCAATAAAACAATAAAATGGTTTCCACTTGAGGAACAAGAAAAAATTTTAAAGGAGGTGCACGCATTCCTAAAACAAAAATAATCCATCAATTTCTTGATGGATTACTTTTGTTTTAGGAACTACTGAATCGTAGGTTTGTCCTCTTCCTCTTCATCACTTCCCTCTTCTTCCCTTCTCAAAATCTCTAACGCTCCCTCAATATCCTGAATGGTAGGCTTGTGTGATACCTCGACTTCATGCACGGGTAAAATATTCGGTACGAGCTCTGGCGTTTGCTCCCAAGGATTAATCGATGTATTTTTCATACAAATTATCTTACACCTTTATATACAAATTTCAAAAGTAAAGATACAAATTTACTCCTTATCAGCAAACACCACAAGACGTTTGGGCCGACTATGATCAACCTCATCCCATTCTCCTTCACAGGTAATGAGGTTAAGGTGTGCTCCCCCATTGCTTGATCCAAAAACATCCGAAGTGCCTGCACGGGGATCATAGAGCTTGGTTCTCCTCACGACAAAAGTAACCCTATTGCCATTCTCGTCATCAAGGTATATCTTGTCGCCTTTACCTAATTTAAACAGATTATCAAACACTGCTGGGATATTATCTTTCCATCCAAAATGACCCACAAGAACAGAGCTTCCTTTCTCTCCAGGACATGGCCCAAGGTTAAACAACCCTACATTAGCAGGGCCCCTTGGTGTATCCATTAGCCCAGATGGTGTTAGCCCCACGTATTCGATAGTTGCACTAACATCGATGCTTGGAATTCTTACCCGAACAGGGTTTCCTTTACTTGTATCACATGGCGACACCCTACGCTCCTTAAGGAAAATAGCGTTATATGTCTTTTCAAAAAAGAAATTCACATAACGATACCCATCAAAGAAAAACGACCACATAGTAAACAGCGAAGAAACGACGAGAATAGATACGAGTACTTTTGTTATTTTTTTTGTTTTCATTGATTTTAATCACTCATGAACAAAGAACTCCATGACAAAATGGAGTTCTTTGTTCATATTATCTAACGGCACTGTTATGAGCCTAAGCTATACGTTTTTTAAGAAGAGTGACGAGCGAGATTAAACCAAAGATACCTGCAATCATTACAATATTCCATACGACACTCTTGCGCTCAGGAGGGAATCCTGCATTAGGGAACCCAGGGTCAGCTACCACAACGGTAGTAGGCGCAAAATCCACAGCGGTCAAACCGTTCGCATGACCCTTAGCAGTACCAATACCTGTAGTCGTTTTTGTAAGATTTGTCTGACAAGTAAACTGCCACGTTTCATTATTTTCAAGAAGGTTGTTTTTGTTAAGGTCTCCAGGATGCCCTACAACACGACCAGGTAGTCCGGTGCATTTATCATCAACAATGCTTACCTCGCTAAGCGGTACCGTTCCAGGATTAGTCACCTTGTACAAATATGTTACTGCTCCGCCACCAGCAGGAAGCGTGAACACGTTGGGCACCTTAACTACATGAATTAAAGGAGGGAGAATTGGCGCACCCACGACAACGGTTGCATTTGCATTACGGAAGACATCCCAACCATTAGACCAACCATGAGCAGTAGCTATGTTCGTTTCCGTTTTTGAAATTATTTTTGTACAGGTGTAGACCCATGATTCTTTTAAATCAAGCATGGAGTCTTTATTAACATCTCCAGAAACATACTTCATGTTACTACACATGTTGTCTTTAACTGATACAAATTGAGCAGGAACAGGCCCAATGTTTGTTACCGTATAGGTGTACGTAACAGTACCAGCTCCCCCAGGAAGCGTTAGCGGACTTGGAATTTTTGTAAGGTCAATCAAAGGCAAAGGCGCAAAACTACCGCCCGGAATAGGCGCAGGAGGTGGTACTACGCAAGTCGCCTTGATAACAACATTGCTCCCATTCAAGGTAACTGCTCCATTCTGTGCCAATACACGACCTTCTACATTCACGGTGGTTCCAAGATTAATAGATGTCAATGCCAAGATATTTCCTTTAAAAGTCGAAGCCGCGCCAAGGGTTGCAGAACTACCGACTTGCCAGAAAACATTACAAGCCTGAGCCCCACCTGTAAGCGTTATCACACTAGCTCCCGCTGTTGTGAGAGATGACCCTGCTTGAAAGATCCATACATCTGTTGCAGTACCATTCAGCGTAAGTGTGCCCGTAATTCCCATCGTAGAGCCAGAGTTATAAACTCCTGGCGCTAATGTATAGCCAGTACCAGAAAATGAGTCGACAGTACTAGCAACAACAGCAGTGACAGGTGGTTGTCCTGCAGCAAGATATGCCGTACTCAAAGCGGTCTTTGCACTGATTGTCGTTGCATCACCTGCATGGTTTATTCCGGTCAACACTGCATTACCAATACCCGTAATCGTCGCCGTTGGAGAAGTGCCTATATCGCCAATAATCGCTGAGGTATTAACAGCGCCACCAATCGTAATCCCCGTTCCTGCTAAAATTGCAAAACTGTCAGCAGTGCCTAAACTTATCGTAGTAGCTGCCATCACTAACCCAGCAAAGCCGAGTATGGTAAAGGTAACTCCGACGATAACACTAGGACTTTTACCAAATATAATCTTTTTCATAATGGTGATATGAGCTAACCTTTAGTGAGAACCGACGTAAGCACGCGTCTTTTGCCCAAAATACCCCAATGCTGGACTTATTGCTACCGATGCCTGAAACTCCGCGAGCGCAGAACGGGTGAGTTCTCCAAAGTAAGAAGTCGCACTTGCACTTGATAGAGCCTGAGATGCAGGTCCCTTATTTTGTGAAATCAAAAACTCTTGAAGTGTCTTCACTTCATTATCTCTATTCCCCAACGTAAGGTCTCTTGCAATTACTCGAATCTGCTGACCATAGTTAGAAATAGCCACTCCGTTGTTTTGTGAAGCGTTAGAGGATACGTCAGTACATCGCTGACCCGTTATTTTACTGAAGAGATTTCCTTCAGGACAGGAAACATGGTCGACTGTTACCGTATCATTACCAGTACACTGTTGACCTGTCGTACGGCTAAATAATTCTCCTTGTAAACAGAGGACATGAACAAAATCTGGGGCATTATTGTCGGTACAACGCTCACCATTCGTACGACTATATGACTCTCCTCGTGGGCAAGAAACCTGAACTGAACTCGAAGATGGAAGAGACACGGTGGTAGACACCGAACCCCCTACCGCTGATATTACAGGAGTTGCTATTACTGAAACTACCGGTGTTACGGGAACTACGGGTGTTACCGGAACGACAGGAGCGGTAAAGATGACCCCAGATGCAAATAAAGCAGAGACGGTATTTGCGTCAAGAGTAACCGCTGTTTGTGCGAGAAGTCTTCCATTTACAACGGCACCCGTGTTCAAAACTATTGCAGTCTGATCCAAAACATTACCATTTAAAACAGCAG
>JAVHQE010000003.1:0-1456 GCA_036170975.1 Minisyncoccota bacterium
GTCGCGTGGGCACGGAACTTCGCCGAGACGCTCTCACTGAGGGTGACAGTCTCGGGCAATGGGGTTTTGTTTGTGCGGTTCTTTGTCGCGGTTAGTCATAATTACCTCGCGTGATAACCATTTTGTTGAATTCAACAAAATGGTGGTGCGGTTTCGGGGAGCCCTATTATTTTGTTGGCGTCAACAAAATGATCCCCTAAAGTCCCAGGATTAGTTGCTTGTCTATAATCATCTCCTCACACCTACATTATCCCTTTTACTGCTATGGAAAGTATAGCAGACCAACCCGTCAACGGTGTGTCGCGATGTAAATGGCGGTTTTTGCCACATCTGTCCGGTTAAAATTTGAGGGAACCCTTCGTTTTGGTAAAATTCTTTTTGTCTAAGAAAAAAGTTTACCGACGGAGGATTCCCTTATGTCACATTATAACACAATCAACCCGCTCTACGCTTTCGATGCCACCACCATCAGCCTGTGCCTTGAGGCTTTCCCCTGGGCCAAGTTCAAGGCCGCCAAAGGCGGCATGAAACTTCATTGCCAGCTGGATTATGATGGAAATCTTCCGTGTTTTGTGGCGGCCACCGATGCCAAATGTAATGATGTGAAGGCGGCAAAACATTTTTTTGCCGTAGTACCGGACAGCATATACTGCTTCGATAGGGGCTATATAGATTTCTCCTGGTTCCGTTATATAAATAAAAATAAAGCTTTCTTTGTTACGAGGGCCAAAGAGAACATGCAATACACCGTTGTCGGACAGCAGGATGTCCCGGCTGGAGGAGGAGTTCTTTCCGATGAGGAGATAAAGCTTGCAGGCGTCTATACTTTCAGGGAATATGCGTACAATCTACGGCTGGTGCGTTATTATGACCCTGAAAGGGAGGTTATTCTTGAATTCCTGACAAACAATTTCAGCTTAGCCGCGTCCACGATAGGGCATATCTACAGAGCCAGGTGGCAGATCGAGGTGTTTTTTAAGTGGGTAAAGCAGAACCTGAAAATAAAAAGCTTCCTGGGAACTTCACCTAACGCTGTGATGACGCAGGTTTGGGTTGCAATGTGCTATTACCTGCTGTTGGCGTACATAAAATACCAGACAAAATATCGCTTTTCCATATTTTATCTACACAGGCTGGTAAGGGAAATGCTGATGGAGAGGATGTCGCTTATTGATTTGCTTAATTTAAACGAAACGAGGCTTGACAGGCTTAAATGTCAAGAGCAGCAGCTGTTATTTCAATTTTAACCGGACAGATGTGGTTTTTGCAGGTTTCCCCTCTCCCCACGGGGGCTACATAACATTAACAGAAAAGCCCGCCAGGGCGAGCGAACAGCGAGCCTGGGCGGGTTTTTAATAAGCCAAGGTGCCCCCGTTTAAATTCTTTCTCCCGGTGGCCATTATTTAAAAATAAGAAAAAAATAAATGCGGGGATGTACGGGCCGCTGTTGCGGCCC
>JAVHQE010000004.1:0-4507 GCA_036170975.1 Minisyncoccota bacterium
TTAAACTAGATTCCCTGTGGTCTCTGCCACAGGGCTCCCTGTAGGAAAGTTTGAAAACCCTCGGTTTTCAAGATAATCTTGTGCGGAGCCCTTACGATACCCCGCCGATATGGAGCGGTAGCGGAATGAGGGGACAGCTCTGCTGCGGGGAGGTTCATTACCGACAAGAAAAAAGAGGACCTAAAACAAGATATGAGATTTTAAGTAGGTTCCCTGAAAAGGTTTTTTTACTGCTCTATTGTTAAATTTTAAAGAGCGCGCGGATTTTCTTCTCTTGCGTTTCCATCTTTGGACTGTGGTCGAGACCTTTCAAGTGAAAAAGTCCATGGATAAAAAGGAATGCTATAAAGTTTGTGTAAGAGCGACCAAAGAGCGGCGCTTCTCTACGAGCCTTGGTTAGATCAAGAAAAATTTCTCCCTCGTGTTCATCGAGGGGGAAGGAGAGAATATTTGTTGCATTATCTTTTTTGCGATGAACACGGTTGAGCTCGCGTGATTTTCGTGAGCTCACGATTACGAGCGAGCACTCATACTCCGCACCAAGTACGGCGTCGCTTATTTTAGCAAAAGGCAAGCGGGGAAGCTTGCCTTTTGTAGTATTAGTAATCGAGAGAGACATAAAAAGGAATTAAAATTTCAAATATTAAATTTAAAATTTTTAATCACGTAGTCGTTGGATTATCGGCGACCTTTTGTTTTCTTTTCAGGAAGTTTGCCGAGTTTTTCAAGAAGCTCGTATTCTTTGCGCATACCGAGAACAACAAGTGCGTTCTTTTTCATTTTTGAATGATTAGGCTGACGCTGGCTGTAGCGGATAGAGCGAACACGAGGAATAACACCCGAGCCCTGTACGCGCTTGGTAAAGCGACGAATAAGACTTACGGCGTTTTCGTTATTATTTTTCTTGACTTCTGCGTTTACTGTAGACATGGGTAATATCCTACCACAAAGGCTTTTTGGATGCAAATTATCGCAACTCTTCCTTCAAGTGCTTTACAAAATCAGGTAAATCAGCGAGTTTTACGGTTTCTTGAGATCGTGTTTCCATATTGCGAACAATCACCGTTTCGTCCATGGCTTCTTTTTGTCCAAAGATAATAGTGTAGGGCGCGCCACTTCGTTCGGCGATAGCGAGCTGTTGCCCGAGACCATCTTTTGAAAGCGCTTGTGCAATAGGGATGTGCGCCTTGCGGAGTGTTTCAATAATCCCAAAACTCTTTAATTTTGCTTCTGAACCAAGTTGAATAAAATATACTTTTGGTTTTTTCAAGATACGGGGATCGAGAGGTTTGTGCGAAGGCGACATGATCACGCGATCTACTCCAATACCACCACCAACAGCTGAGACGTCTTTTTTGCTCCCTAGCGTCCGTGCGAGATAGTCATAACGACCACCACCACCAAGGGAAAGCGGAGTTGGTTGCTCTGTACCCTCAGGAACTTCGATAGGGGTTTCGGTAATCTCAAAAACTGTACGAGTATAATAGTCGAGTCCTCGCACAAGATTGTTGTTGATACGGTAGGGAATATTCATCGCCTCAACATACTCGATTACTTCTTTGAAGTGATGACGGCAGTCATTGCAGAGTGACTCGATGGGCGTTGGTGCGTTTTCTTTGAGTCCTTGGCATCGTGCGTCTTTGCAGTCGAGGAGGCGAAGCGGATTTGTCTTAATACGCTCACGGCAGTCAGGACAGATTACATTACTTTGTTTTTTGTAGTAGTTGGTAAGCGCACGCAGGTAGGTTCCACGACATTCTTTGTCTCCTATACTGTTAATCTCTACCGAAATATTTTTAAAGCCTGCTTCATTAAGGATGAGCGTCATCGTACGGATGATCAGTGCATCAGCGATACTTTTTGAGGTACCAAGAACCTCAAGACCAAATTGTCGAAACTCTCGCAAGCGTCCTCGTTGAGGATTTTCGTGACGAAAAAATGGCCCATAGTTGTAGAGCATGACGGGCTGAGGAAGGGCTTGCATGCCGTTTTCAATATATGCGCGCATGATAGCTGCTGTGCCCTCTGGGCGCATCGCGAGGTGGTCACCACCTTTGGTTTTGATCGTATACATTTCTTTATCGCGAATGTCAGTACCAACTCCGAGGCTTGAAGTGAAAACCGCCTCACGTTCGAGGATAGGAGTTTCGATAGGGCGGAACCCATAGTAGAGAGCAATCTCAGATGCTTTCTCAAAAAAACCTTGATAGGCGTAGTATTCTTTATCTAAAAGATCACGCATTCCTTTAGGGCTTGCGATATCCTCCTCTTTTATTTTCTTTGGTTTTTCGGTGGTCATAGTTATTGTTGTCTAAATTCTCCGGGGAGAACGTTAAGAGTGGTAAAAGGAAAGAGTCGTAAAAACGGTTTTCCTACAATTAAATTTCGTGCTACGGGTCCCCACGCTCGCGAATCAAAACTTCCCGCACGATTGTCGCCCATCATAAAATACTCGTCAGCACCGAGTGTACGCTCAAGGTAGCCACCAAGAGGATATTTGATATAGGGTTCTTCAAGGTTTGTGACAAGTTTGCCTTCCGTGTTGGTGATAGAGACCTTTCCTTGTTCATCAATATGTACCGTTTCCCCAGGGAGACCTACCACACGTTTAATGAAGTATTGCTTTGGGTTTTTTGGGTATTTAAAAATAGCTACATCTCCGCGCGTAGGGTTACCAAGGTTGTACGAGAGTTCATCAACAATGAGGTACTGTCCATTTTGAAATGTTGGATCCATCGACGCACCCGATACGATGAATGGTTGTGCAATAAAGAGACGAACAGGAACGACAATAATAAGCGCGATAAGAATAAAGCGAAGTGTCTCCCACGCCTCTTGTCGAAATGAATGCTTCTTTAAACTTTCGGTGATAGTAGGTTCAGTCATTCGTTATTGCTCCTATCTTAAAACATTCGACCACTTGATGCAAAGTGGGAATGTGTGGTGTGGTGTTACTTTGTCTCTCTAAAAATTTTGAGAGCTTCGCGGATTGCGGTAAATACTTTGTCATTGCGGAGATCCCCCAGGCTGGCGGGTTCTTTTGATCGTAGAATCTCTTCAAGTACGTTGATACTTTTTTGGTAGACAGGGATAAGAGATTTTTTCCCTGTAGTTTCGGCATATATTTTAAATGTTTGTAATTGTAAGAGGATTTCAGCAAAAATGACACGTTGTACGGGGTGATTGGCCAACGTATCTCGATGTTCTTTTTTAAGACCTCCTTTGTCTGCCCACAGTCCGGCGAGTTTAATAAGAAGCTCTTTGTCAACGCCGATGACTACTTGAGGGACCTTACTAAGTTCTCCTCGGAAACCACCGCGTTCGGAATGAAAGTATTTTATTCTTCCTAAAGATTC
This sequence comes from Minisyncoccota bacterium, assembly GCA_036170975.1. Classification (GTDB taxonomy): domain Bacteria; phylum Patescibacteriota; class Minisyncoccia; order Phycocordibacterales; family UBA1550; genus UBA1550. The sequence goes on from JAVHQE010000004.1 coordinate 3,357, forward strand.
GTCATCAATGTTTTCTTTTATCCATGCAAACTTTTTTTCTTCAGTTGTGGTGCCGAAGGTTACATCAACAGAAAGTGAGAGATGAGAAAGAGTGCGCGCGGACTCTTCAATTTCAAGAATGAGATCACTTCCATTGAAATAATCATCGTACTTGGATGTTTTAATTGCGGTAGCGTGCTCCCCAAACCACTTTCCGTTGCCAATCTGCTCATAGAGAATAGCTTCGAGAACTTCAGCATGTATCGCTTGAGTATCAGCAGTAAGTCTCTGTTCTTTTTTATCGACTCGCAACATGTCACGCGCTACATTTTCCCCGCCATAAAGCTCAGTGAAATCATGCATGTTGATTGTGTTTTTCTCGAGGGTTGCATCTGCAAAAAGAAATGCTTGCTCAATTGCAGGGTCAAGGTAGTCTTGACCCTGCTCATTCCGAGGAAATTGGTTTGGCTGGAAGTCCATAATAAATTTGGTATCTATAATTTTTTATTGTACCATACTTTATATGCAATACACTATCGTTGGCCTTGGAAACCCGGGGGAAGAATACGCACAGACACGCCACAATACGGGACGTATGGTTGTGGAGGCCTTTCGTAAGAAAAATGATTTTCCTGAGTGGGTAGGGGACAAAAGCGCAAAAGCGCTTGTCTCGAAGGGTGTCTGGGGTAAAGATAACGTGACATTGCTCATGCCTGATAATTTTATGAATGTTTCAGGGAAGAGTGTTGCGCTTTTTGTAAAAAATGCGAAAGAGGCGGAGCGTACCATGGTTGTCTATGACGACCTTGACCTACCCCTTGGTTCGATGAAGATTTCTTTCAACCGAAGTTCAGGTGGACACCGCGGGCTCGAGTCTATTATTAAAGCGCTCAAGACACGTGCGTTTGCGCGATTACGCATTGGAGTTTGTCCTACGACGCCAACAGGAAAACTCAAGAAACCAAAAGGGGAGGACGCGGTACTTGATTTTATTGTCGGGCCTTTTAAAAAACCAGAAGCCGAAGAGATGAAGAAGGTTGTTAAAAAAGGTTCTGAGGCTCTGGCATATTTCCTCGAAGAAGGGCGCGAAATTGCGACAGGAAAGGTTAACTAGAGTACTCTCACGAGGAGAGGGTTTAAATAAGAAAAGGGGCGAACGCTTTGCGTTCGCC
>JAVHQE010000004.1:4517-6419 GCA_036170975.1 Minisyncoccota bacterium
CCCCCCCCCCCCCTTTTCTCTTAAGTAGCCCTTCTCCTTTGTCTTATGCCTTCGTTCCGTACGTCAAGGTCATCTTCTGATCCTTTGCTTCAAAAAGAGAAATGATGAAAGGATAGGTACGTCCGAGCTCGAGATTTTTCTTGAGGTTTTCCTCAGAGCCAAACTCTGAAACATGGACGAGCCCAGCAATACCTTCTTCAAGAGAAACAAGTGCGCCGTAGTGGTTGAACTTAATCACAATACCAGTTACCGTGTCACCTTTGTGGTAACGACTCTCTGCATCTTTCCAAGGGTTGTCCTTCAATGCTTTGAGAGAAAGAGAAATCTTTCCATCTTTGATCTCAATAACTTTTACGCGGACTTTTTCACCAAGCTTAAAGATTTTTCGTGGATCGTCAACGAGGCCCCATCCAATTTCTGAAATGTGTACCAAGCCTTCAACACCGTCTTCAAGTTTTACAAAAACACCAAAGTCTACGATGCCAGAGATAGATCCTTCGAGTTCATCACCGGTTGAGTACTTGCCAGAGATTTCACGCTTCTCTTTTACCCCCTGTTCTTTTTCAGAGAAAATGAGCTTGCCTTCTTTTGGTACGGCTCCAATGATAGTTACGGCAATGCGTTCCCCTATGAGCTTTTTGAGTTCAACAAGGATTTTGTCCTTGTCACCATCTTCAACGCGAGGATAGTGCTCGCTCTTGAGCTGTGATGCAGGAAGAAATCCTTGGATACCTTGCCATTCGATAATAAGACCACCCTTGTTTGCATCTTTTACGGGAAGCTCGAGGGCTTTTTTAGATTTGATTGCTTCTTCTGCTTCGCTCCAAATAATAGCTTGACGCGCTTCCTTGAGAGAAAGTTCGATATAGCCATCATCGTTATTAAGGTCAACAACTTTCGCGGTGATGATATCACCAATGTTTAACTTCTTGATAACATCGCGCGCATTGATGAATTCGCGACCATAAATAATACCAGTACCGATTGGCCCAAGGTTTATGTATACGCAAGATTTTTCGACACCAAGCACAGGACCCTCAACGAGAGAATCAATCTCTGGTAAATCTTTGACGTCTTGCATGAGTGTCGCCATAAAGGACAACGGTGTCTCTGCAGTAACTTCTTGTTCGTCTTTTTTCATAAAAATATTAGTAAATATTTTCTTCGCTCGTTCGGAAATAAAAATTGGTATTTTCATTTCGCTCACTCGCTCGAAAATAAAAAAGTCCCATCAAACTTACGATATGTAAGACAAGCGGGATAGGTGAACTTTGGTTTTCCCCTGAACTACAATGTCGGGATAGGGGAGGGTTAGCCTCGGCTCTGCTTGTTATTAACGAGCGAACTATAGCGTATTTCTATAAAAAACGCAACCTACTTGGAAGTAACCCCTCACCCCTATGAGCCTGTCTTTGCGAACGAAGTGAAGCAATCCAGGAGTTAATCACTAAACCCTGGATTGCTTCGTCAGATTACTTCCTCGCAAAGACTAGGTTTATAGAGGATTTTTGTATGGGTGTGAGGGGTTACACTTGGAAACCGGACGTCCAAGTATTTTCTCACTTTGGCTCGTCTTACGTCGCTAATAAGAAACCCCGCAATGTTACCATTGCGGGGGGGGACAACACTGTTTATAGTATGCGCTGTGTGTCATTGCGCATTTTTACCCTTGGCACCGGACGGTAATGATGTCAGGTGGTGCCCAGGGCGTCCACGCGGTATTTGGTGTCGATGGTCTCGATAGTGGTTGCCAGCGCGGGGCCTGCGGTCGAAAGCGTTGTTTTCACGATTTTTCCTTTCGGTAACGTTTGTGGCCAGAATCGGCCAGGGCACCTTTGAAGCCGAAACCCCCTAGCTACCTTTGAAGTAGGACAGTTAGAATTAATGTATTAGAAATTTAAT
>JAVHQE010000005.1:0-1451 GCA_036170975.1 Minisyncoccota bacterium
TTTGATGGCATTGTACCAGGATGCAGAGCAACCGGAAACTTGTTTGATGGCATTGCACCAGGATGCAGAGCAACCGGAACTTTGTTTGATGGCATTGCACCAGGATGCAGAGCAGCCGGAAACCTGTTTGATGGCATTGTACCAGGATGCAGAGTAACCGGAAACTTGTTTGATGGCACTGCATTATGATGCAGTGTTAGTCGTAACCCGTTAGCTGGCATTACAATTAAAAGTAATACAGCAAACCCCCTTTTTTTTGAGGGATTTTCACCTGTGGGAAGGTGATTGGAGTCATTAAATCAGAAACTATTTTTAATAATATTGGTCATTGGTCATCAGTCATTGGTCATTATTCAGTATTGGTAAAATAAATTACTAACTCACGGTACGCATAACTTGTGATTGAATTGCCCCGGCATTTATGTCGGGGATCAAATCAACAACATGAACTGGGCTTTAGCCCAATTTTAGCAGTTATTTTGGCTAAAGCCATTAGTTTGGTGCCCCATTTATCCCACGTCCCGAAAGCTTTCGGGACGTGGCAATGCAATATCTAATAATGCGTAAGGTGAGTTACTATTGACTACTGACCATTGACCGTATTCAGACATATGATTTTATTATGTGCTATAAAATAATATCTCATCAATAATCAAGGAGTACTTATGTTCAAAGATCATTTAAACAACCCGTTCGAAAATGCGCGGATTAGCAATGCTAATCTTTCTACATTTGCCGAAAAGCATGCGGCGCTTTTAAGCTCATTTAGCGCCCCGCCGGAACTGCTTTCGGCTCTCACCCCTCTCATCAATAATTTCAAACTTCAATTAACGGAGATCTCAACCAGCGAAGGAAGAAAACAAGCTAAAACCGTCTCGGTTGATGATCTGATTGATGAAATAAAGAAATTCATCTCGCGCAAAGGGGGAGTAGTAGCTGATAAATTCCCGGCTGATTCACCAGCTTACCAGGAGTTTTATCCATACGGTAGAGCCGAATACACCAAAGCCGCAAAGAAAAATATCCAGGTGCTTGTTGAGCGGTTCAGAGATGCTTGTGTAAAATACAAAACTGAATTGGGAGATGAGATAGGGCAGCAAATGTCAACCTATGTCCAGCAGTTAGCTGATGTGAGAAAAACGCAGATCGAAAATATAAGCGGAGTTAAAGACAAGAGCAGCACGCTTGATACTGCACGGACTCAGCTTACAACACAGTTGTTTGTTAATCTGCTTACCTTAACATTAAACAACGTAAACGATACGGAAAAGGTAAACAACTATTTTGATACTTCGATGTTAAAACGTATAACAAAGAAGAACAATACTGAGGAGAACGGCGCGCCGCCGGTTCCGCAAGCGTAAATTGTAACGCAGAATACTATTCTGCGTTACGATTAATTATTGTAAATAGATGTAGAGCCTTGCAATGGCAAGGCTCTACTGTCTATC
>JAVHQE010000006.1:0-1449 GCA_036170975.1 Minisyncoccota bacterium
GACTTTTTGTATGATTTCTGGTATACTCTTTTCATGTGGATAGTTCTTTTTGAGTTATCCACACATATATTCTTTGCAGGTTTATCTTGCATTCTATATAATAAGAGTAAGTTCAGTGTGATGGAATTTTCCACCACCCTGAATTTAGGTGTAGCGTCAGTGTTCGCATTGTTGCTACTTCAAAAGGAAGCTCCTGTCTACGATAGATTGCATGCCCGGAGCGAGGTCATTGAAAACTAAATAGAAAATCGCATCACACAATACGGTGCATTTTCAGTTTCCCTTGACTTCACCCTAAGCAGGTCGAAGCACTACCGCATGACCGACATTATGATAGATCGAAAATGAGAAGTGCAAACATATTGACATGGTGAGGGCGCACCGCAGAGAAATTTTTCTACCCGCATTGTCTTCGTCTGGATTGCCACAAGGCTTCGCCTTTCGCAATGACCCTACATGATTGATGTATGTCTTTGCGAGGAGGTATCCCGACGAAGCAATCCACTACCCCGCATCGTCTTTGCGAGGAGTATCCCGACGAAGCAATCCAGCATCTGGATTTATAGATTGCTTCGAGTACTCGCAATGACCCTACATAATTGATGTATGTCTTTGCGAGGAGGTATCCCGACGAAGCAATCCACTACCCCGCATCGTCTTTGCGAGGAGTATCCCGACGAAGCAATCCAGCATCTGGATTTATAGATTGCTTCGAGTACTCGCAATGACGGGGACATTAAGTTCTGTACTCCATACGAGAAAGATTTCTGTGCGGTGTGCCATCACCGTCGACGTCAAATTAAGTTTGCGCGAAGGTGTGCATGAGGCACATTTGTGCGATTAGTAACATTACTATTATTTATGAATACAATTATTTCATCAAAGTCTGCAAAAATTGCTGCAGGTTTGGTAGGGTTGATTGCTGGATTTGCGATGATCGCAACTACAGTATCAGCTGCTACATTCACAACAAACTTGAAGCAAGGCAGCACCGGCGCTGAAGTGAAAAACCTCCAAGTGGTTTTGAACATGAGTGCCGATACGCAAGTTGCATCAGTAGGTGCAGGTTCACCAGGAAATGAAACTTCCTACTTTGGACCCGCAACGAAATCAGCAGTTATTAAGTTTCAGGAAAAGTATGCATCTGACATTCTTGCACCAGTTGGTTTGACCAAGGGTACAGGTTTTGTTGGTGCATCAACGCGTGCGCACTTGAACGCTACAAGCGCTTCAACGAGCACGACGTCATTGCCAGCTGGTTGTTCTTCAGCAACAGGCTTCAGTCCAGTAAATGGTCAGAAGTGTGAGGCTACAACAACAACAACAACTGCTACCACAAGTACAGTTGCTGGTTGTACTTCAACCACAGGCTTCAGTCCAGTAAATGGTCAGAAGTGTGACGCTTCAACGACGACTACGACAACATCTACTTCTACAGTAGGAGGAAGT
>JAVHQE010000007.1:0-1438 GCA_036170975.1 Minisyncoccota bacterium
CCAAACGGCTGTTTGGCAAACAACGGGTACACGGTGGGACTGGCTCGCATAAGGCTGGAATAGGCTGACTGCGGTCCTCCACGCGGTAAAATCATAAGTCAGGTACGCCACGAAAGCGGTAATATGTATGCATTGAGGTGAACAGAATTTGAATTCAAGTGGACTGTTAATAACACGTTTAATATTATATTTGTTTGATGTAAATTAGATGCCATTGAAGATTTCTTAATTTTATAATTAGAAGTACTTTATGAATATTAATGATAACAAAATAACCTATTCGAGTTTTATCAAAGCGCAAAAAGAAGCAAATCGATTAAGCAAAGAGCATAATCGCGGATTTAATGTATACAAAAGTGGGTGTGGCTGGATGATAGGGGGTGTTCACATAACGAAGGAGAAGAAAATTAAATCCTTTGCAAACTTACATCAGTTGCTTGACTTGTATAAAGATGATGAGAATGATGCAAGTGTGGATTTATTCATACGCGATGTCGAACAACAGAGTGTTATATCAGAAAGTGAAGAAGTCGGTATTGATCTAAACTGGATATTACAGAATGTATCCGTCAAGCAAGGTTTTGAAGTTGGTTTGTCAGCAGCAAATAAAAAAACCTATCTGGTGTTAGATTTGACGCAAGATACGAATAAGTTGCGATTGAAGATGGGTGGAAAATTTGATGTGCATATTCCACTTATGAAAAAGCAATGTGATGCCCTAATCAGTAAAAGTGTACGCTGGCACACATGGAATAGCAAATCCAGAGACACAAATTGGTTGCCAAATGAGTGGTTTTATTTGGTGGAGGAGAATCTTTAATTCAATTTGTGCGTAGTAGGTTAATTAGTTAAAAAGGGGATCGTATGGATAAAAATGTTGAAATACAAATCATGCTGTGGAGTGATGTGTCTATTATTGCACTAGAATCTATAATGGGTATGAGTGGAGACACTAATAGCGTACAATATTTCAATGTCAAAGAGAGAGCAATAAGGATACTTAGGCGTATGTCAAATGCCGGGTTTAGTAAAGAAAAGTTGCAAGATGCGGTGTCTCTATTTATAAAAACTAGAGGCGAGTTTGCATCGGATGCAAATAGTTCTGCAGTTCCGGCGCATCTTATTCCCGCTTTGCTCGTTGCACTGTGTGTTAGGAATGTTATTCCGTATGAGATTGATGATGTAGCATTTGAACAAATTTTAATGAAGTCACACGAGTATCTCTCTGGAGTTGGTGTGTGAGATAGTTTTGATTGATTTGTACTAAAAAATTAAAGCAGTGAAGTGCCAAGAAAGTCTGCTTCCAGCCCTTCAGAGTCATTCCCGACTGAAATCCCAATGACTCCTGACGCTGCAGTGGAGCCATTGGCCGCCATTCCAAAATTCACACTCCAACGCGACATAACGTCCAATGATCTCGCCCAGCAGTCGGTGTTTT
>JAVHQE010000008.1:0-1412 GCA_036170975.1 Minisyncoccota bacterium
CGGCAACAGTGAAGTCGGCTGATTTGTAGGCGGTAGCTGCTTCAGATGATTCGTCCAATATCTTTACTTTTGTGGTCATCTTATTTAAAGCATCAGCTGGTTTTTTCCCAATTCCCTGAAATTTCAATCTCATTTTGAACTTTGCATTTCCGGTTGAGCCGGAGGTGGGGGTAGGAATTGGTCCGCCTCCATTTATATCTAATTTAATATCTCCTGCTAAAGGTAAAATTGAAAGCGATTTATTAGTATCTATGATAAAAAATCCAGTTGAAGCAGCTGATACTGGTAAAGTCGCACCAGCTCCAGCAACAAGATTGGTAAAAGTCAGCGTCACTAAATCAGTAGTAGCAGTATTAACCAAAGCTGTGCCGGTTGCATTATCAACCTCGCCTACTATCTTGACGCTTCCTCGAGTATTGGCAGCCGCAACTCCTGTAGTCATATCTCCTACCCCGACTGAGCCTACCCCAAGTTTATAGGCAATTGTTTTTAAACTTAATTTAGCTTTATCAAAAGGAATATTTATAGAGTACCCTCTCAAGACTGTGGCGACGGATGGCTTGACTTTTATCGTAAATGTAAAATCCTGATTGGCGGTTGTGGTCGTGACTGTAGCTGGATCAAAACTAAATGTAATTGTATCTCCGGAGGCTTTTGAGCTTTGTGAAGCCCCACCTCCATAAAGATAATTTAATCCAAATACAACGACTGAAAGCACAACAAAAAATATCAGAGTCGCTTTGATCAAAAATTCTTTTTTCATTGATTGTTATAAAGTTTTAATTATTACTGCCCTATCTTCAAGATTTATTTGTCCGTCTCCATTGAAATCAACATTGACTGTTGGCGGGACTTTTCCTCCAAATTTAGCTGACACGTAATATAAGTAATCTATAATAGTCACTTTATCATCACCGTTAGCATCCCCTTTAGTTTTATTTGGTCGACGGCACCAATCAGTCTTATTAGTCGCTACCGGAGCAGATGCAAATAAAGTTGCTGCCAGACCACATTTAATTGGTGTATTATAAGTGGTTATTCCTGCCTGTTTATGAAAAGTACATTGGGTAGAGCAAGTATTGGCAGCATTACAGACACAAAGAGGGTTTACCGTCGGCGTCGCTTTTGGCGTAACGGTCGGTCCGCCTGGAGTGACGGTTGGACCTGTACAAGCTAATATTTGATAATATTTTGCGGCTGTCCCAACTCCTTGTTTTATACATTTAATAGTACCTGTCGTAGCTAAGTTACATAGTCTATGCTTAACATTCGTTTTACCGGCAAAAGCACCACAGGCACTGAAGGCGGTCGTGCCACAGGTACATTTATAGGATATGGGTGTAGGAATTGGTGTAGTATTGCCACCTCGTATAGCAACACATTGATGACTAGAACATCTATAACCATCTGGA
>JAVHQE010000009.1:0-1400 GCA_036170975.1 Minisyncoccota bacterium
ATGACAGCGCACAGCTTAAACCATTGTCTGAAAATCGGGGTCCACTATAGTTGGAGCACAGCTATCACAGCCTGCAAACAATGTACCTATGACACAGCCTACCCCAAATCAACAAGCCGCTGCATCACTGGCAACGGGCTTGGCAAGCACTGGTGAAAAGTTATTGCAGAAGAATTTGACTATACAGCCAACAATCAAAATTCGTGCTGGATACCTTTTTAATGTAATGGTTAATCAAACAATTATTATGCCGACTTGGAAAGAATAATGAGTAAATTAATTCCAACATTATTAGTTTTGCATTCGAGTGATTTAGAAGAACGACTCGCCGATGAAGTTAAATTCACTGGTCATTCTAAGTCAAGCATTGCTCGTGAGGCACTTGATAAAGGCTTTGCAAAAGTAATGGAAATGAGCCGTGGGCAAATTCTTGAATTAAGTCACAACGATAAAAAATATTCGAAATTACCACGAATATCTACTTTTTTACATTTTAAGACTGATAGTTTTATTAGCTTATTCGCTTCAGTCATGAATATTCCAGTTTGGAAAATTTATTCTTTATCTATAGATGTAGGGCTGGAAACAATTCTAACTTTTCCGCCTCAACACAATTGAATTGTAGTGACTCTTAAATCAATTGTTTAAAAGGAAATTTTATGAATATCAAAAAGTTTATTGATGGTCGCATCGTATTAGCAATGGCAATGCTTTATACGGCACATGCCGAAGCTTCAACAGCTGGTGGTCTGCCTTGGGATGGTCCTATCCAGACTTTGCAGAATGACTTAACCGGACCTGTCGCTACGGGCATTTCCGTGGTCGCCTTCTTAGCAGCTGGTGCAGCACTGGTGTTCGGTGAAGAACTCGGCGGTATTGCTAAAAAAGCTTTGTATGTCGTTTTAGGTGTAGCAATGATCGTGATGGGTAATCGCTTCTTAGCTGCACTTGGATTGCAAGGCGCGATGATCTAAAAAATAAGTGGGTGAAATACTCACTTATTTAAAGGATTTTATTATGAATGATTCTGACGATAATTCCGTTCCTATCCATTCCAGCTTAAATCGCCCTCTTTTAGTATTAGGTGGCGAAAGACAGCTGGTATTGATGTTGGGTGTTATTTCAGGTGTTTTTATTATTTCTCTGGCTCAACTTTGGGCGGCTATTGTTGGAATTGTGTTATGGGTCGTTGGTCAGTATTTTTTAGCTCGCGCAGCAAGTTATGACACACAGTTATCAAAAGTAGCACCTCGCCACTTGAAGTATAAAAGCCAATATCTGTCTAGTGCTACTCCATTCGCAACTACCCGCGAAATTGAAAAGAAATAAGGTAAATATCATGAGCAAAGAACTGATTACAAAAGTAAAATCAATACATAAAAAGAAGAGTGAATTGACCG
>JAVHQE010000010.1:0-6041 GCA_036170975.1 Minisyncoccota bacterium
TATAGTACCGTATAGGCGGAAGGGTGGGGATGAGAAATTGAGGTTGACAAGAGGAGCGAGGGGGGGGGTAGAATGTGGGTATTATTAGTTGGAAATATTTAAATTGAAAGCAAATATGCAGTATATAATAGAAAGTTACATCAATGGTTTCAAAAATAGTTTTGAATATAGAGGGAGAACAAGTAGAAAAGAATTCTTGTCCTTTTTCTTTGTAAATGTAATTCTTTCGAATATTTTTGCATATGCGGATTCTAAAATGAGTAGTAGCAATTTGCTTAGTACGATTTATTCGCTTGTCGTTATCGTTCCCTTTACTGCTCTTTGCGTTCGCCGTCTACACGATACGGACCATAGCGCAGCGCTCCTATTCCTCACTATTCCGTCCTCTCTAGCAGTATCTCCACTTCTCGTAAATATTTTACAACTTTTTGGTGTTCATCTTCAGTACGATGCAATTATGCAGAGTTTAGGTTTTGTCATTATGGGACAGCCGACGCTATTTTATTTTATTTTGATCCCAATCACGATGTTTCTACTTACTGACCTTTGGGTAATCTTTCTTTTGTATCGCAAAGGGAATATTAGTGAGAATAAGTATGGTACTAGTTCTGAAGTAACTATTAAATCATAATTAATAATTTAGAGAACAGCATATATTTTTTCTGCAACCTCGTTTATTTCACCTTCTCTATAGTCGCGTGCCCCGTGCCAGTGCCCAAAGCCATCGCCAGAAAAACGGGGGATGATATGGAGGTGGGTGTGGAAAATAATTTGTCCCGTAGCACGGTCATTATTCATTTCAACGTTAATGCCCTCAGTGTTGAGACTTTTTTTAATTGCAACAATCATTTGTGTGAGAACATCGTCGGGGCTTTATCTCGAGGATTCTTTATTTTCATCGGAGCACTTCGCGGATTTTTTCTGCATTTTCCTCAAATGCTTTTTTGTTGCCAAGGGCTTTTTCGGGATTAGGGAAAATCCAAATATGTGCATGAGGAACTTCTTCGCCGATAATTTTTGAGTAGACCTCATCTGTTCCTGATACTTTTTGTAGTGCGTGGGCAATCTTTTGTACCACGATAAAATACTGACCGGCTTCTTCGACATCCCAAACCCATCGATAGTGTTTTTTAGGAATGATAAGGGTATGTCCCGGAGAGAGTGGGTGGATATCGAGGAACGCGAGAAAGTTATTATCCTCATATACTTTTGTGCAGGGGATTTCACCATTGATAATTTTGCAGAAAAGGCAGTTGTCCATAGATAGATAGTATACACCAACGGGCGGGCATTTTTAAGGCGCCTTTAGGTGCCTTAAAAATGCCCGCCCGTTGGTGTGCTACAATGCAGGAATGTCTTCTGATTTATCAAACTATCCCGACCTTACTCAAACGCTCTTGAAAAAACGTGGCATCACCACAGTAGTAGAAGCGGAGTACTTTTTGCATCCCGATTTTGAACGCGATGTTCGTGATCCTTTTGGTATTTTGAATATGGAAAAATCCGTAGAGCGTATTTTGCGCGCGATTGACGCGGGGGAGCGGATCGCTGTCTATGCCGATTATGATTGTGATGGTATTCCCGGTGCCACCCTCTTTAATGATTTTTTGAAAAAAATAAAATATGAGAATTTTGAAGTGTATATTCCTCACCGCAATACCGAAGGGTACGGTTTGAACAACAAAGCCCTCGACCTCCTCGCTTCACGAGGAGCAACGCTCGTCATTACTATTGACTGTGGTATTGCAGATGTGGAAGAATCCTCGCACGCGCTCACGCTTGGCATTGACCTCATTATTACTGACCACCATCTTCCGCAAGATATTCTTCCAAAAGCATTTGCAATTATCAATTCAAAACAAGGAGAGGATACCTATCATGACAAGATGCTGTGTGGTGCAGGGGTTGCATGGAAACTTGTTTCTGCGTTACTCGCGCGCCGAGGTGAAGTATGGGGCGTACCTGTCGGTTGGGAAAAGTGGCTTCTCGACATGGCAGGGCTTTCGACGATTGCTGATATGGTTCCGCTTCAGCATGAAAACCGCGCGCTCGCGCAATACGGTTTGCGCGTCCTTCGCAAGTCACGTCGTCCAGGGATCCTTGCCCTTCTTGCAAAGATGGATATGCAACAAACAAACATTGTTGAGGATGATATTGGTTTTATGATTGGCCCACGCATCAATGCGGCGAGCCGTATGGGGGAGCCGATGGATGCGTTCCGTCTTTTGTCGGCAGAGACACGCGCGGAAGCAGATATCTATGCGGACAAACTTATCCATCTCAATGACGCGCGTAAGGGGCTCGTGGCAAGTATGGTCAAGGAAGCACGCAAACATTTAGAAGTGCGTGAACTGCGCGAAATTATTGTTATCGGTAATCCTCTCTGGAAGCCGGGACTTGTCGGACTTGTCGCTTCAAATCTTGTAGAAGCATATTCGCGAACGGTCTTTGTGTGGGGGCGTACTGAGGATGGGGTGATCAAGGGGTCATGTCGTTCTGACGGTACGGTCAATGTAGTACACCTCATGTCGAGCGTGCGCGCAGGCGTCTTTGACGGGGTGGGAGGACACGAGGAAGCAGGAGGTTTTTCTGTTTCGAATGATTTCATCCACACCCTCGAGGACGAGTTAGTTTTTACTTATCAAACGGTACGCAAAGAAAAAGAAGAGGCCGAGCTTGCCGTCGACGCGACGCTCACTCTCGCTGAGGTGAATTGGACGAACTGGAAACAAATCGAAATGTTTGCGCCATTCGGTATGGGTAACCCCAAGCCGACGTTTCTTTTTGAAAACGTGAAACCTACAAATGTACGATACTTTGGGAAAGAGAAAACACACCTCGAACTTTCCTTTGAGGGTTCGTCCGTGAAAGCAATTTTATTTTTTGCAAAAACAAAAAACGAAGAGAATGCAAAGTACAATTTTCTTACTCCGGGGATAACTATTGACCTTATCGCAACGATAGAACTAAATACATTTCGTAATAGTCGCGAATTGCGATTGCGGATTGTGGAAGTGAAGAAAAGGGCGTAAACTAAATTATTATGACAATAAAAAAAGGAGAAGTTATTATCTACACTGACGGCTCATCGCGAGGCAATCCGGGACCAGGAGGGTGGGGGAGCATTGTTGCGTATGATGATGGCGTAAAAAAAGTTGTCGAGCTTGGTGGTGGCGAACATCATACGACGAACAATCGCATGGAGCTCATGGCAGCAATTGAGGCGCTCGTGTTTGTTCGTGAGCTTGGGGGTGTGTATACTCTTGATGTGCGCGCTGACTCGAGCTACGTGATCAATGGTATTACTAAGTGGGTCGCGGGATGGGTTCGCAACGGATGGAAAAATAGTAAAAAAGAAGAAGTACTCAATCGTGATTTATGGGAGGCACTCGCTCTCGTTGTCGCTGATTTAAAAAAAGGTGGCTCAAAAATTTCATGGCGCTATACAGCAGGGCATAGTGGTATCCCCGGGAATGAACGTGTTGATGTTATTGCTACGATGTATGCAGACAAGAAGAAGCCAAAACTTTTTCATGAAGGACGAGATACTTATGAAGTTGACCTCGATGATCTCAAGGTTCGTGTTACTAGTGTGAAACAAAAAAAGTCACCCGAGGAAAAAGTGCGACAAAAAATGAAAGCGTATTCATACGTGAGTTTGGTTGACGGGAAAATCATGAAACACGCTACGTGGGCAGAATGTGAGAAACGAGTAAAAGGAGTGAAGGCGACAAAATTTAAAAAAGCGATAAGCGTAGAGGATGAGAAGACGATTATTAAGGCCTGGACAGCTTAATACATTTTAGTAAGATGATGGGGGAAATTTTTTGAAAAAAATTTCCCCCATCATCAAAGAAAAGGCGTGAATAAAATTATTCACGCCTTTCGACTATCGCCATATTTCTTTACAAAAAGAATAGGGATTTTTTTTGTAAGAAGTGTTTGTCGTGACTTTGCAAAAATATTGTAGACGTACTGCCCCCAAGTTTTTCTTTGATACGCAATTACAAATCCCCATTCATGAAAATTATCATCACGGTATATTGTCCCCATGATTCCGATTTGAGGTATTTTGCATCCCTTAATATGTTGATAGGCTCCAAAGTGGAGCAATGATGCAACTTGCCAGCCCGCCTCTTTTCCCTTATTGATCATCGAGGCGATGGTGTCCGTTTCTCCGGGTGTTGCGATCGCGATAACGACTGTCTCCGTAGGAGTATCTTTTGAAAGAGAGGAATACTGCGGATCTTTTTTTGTTGATTCGTAGAAAGAAAGAAACTCCTCCGAACAGTTATCTCCGGGGAGAAGAATTTCTAGGTGACCCCAGATTTTTTCCCCTTTTTCACTCATAACAATAATTGCATGTTGACTGATATGCATAGCGAGCTCCTAAAAGAAATGTCTTTTATAATGGTAGCAGGTAGGCAATATTTTTCAAAATACGATATTATAGATTTACGATGCGCCCCATATATTTTTTTGGTTTCACGATAAGCTTTATTGTTGGGGTCGGACTCGAAAGTATTTTTAATTTTGGACCTACACTAGGTATGCTTTGCGTACTCCTTTCACTTCTCCTCTTCCTTTTGTTTCAGAAAGGGGAACTGCGGGTTTTTAGTTTTCTTGTTTCATTGATGTTTCTTGGGTGTGCCGTGGGGATTTTCCGTGTTGATGTTTCGCACCTAAAACAAAATGAACATGCACTTGCTTCCTTTGTAGGGAACATCGTAACCGTACAAGGAATTGTTACCGAGGAGCCAGATGTCCGAGAGGCGTATACCAATATTGTCCTTAATGTGCGCACTGTCCTTTATGAAAAAAAAGAATATGTCCTTGACTCTCCACTACCTATTTTAGTGAGAGCCCCTGCTTATCCAGAATTTTATTATGGAGATGATGTGCAGTTTGTGGGGAAAGTTTCGGTTCCAAAAAACTTTATACCATCGCTCGTGAGTACAGAGAATGCTCCTTCGTTTGACTATAAAACATATCTTGCAAAAGATGGAATTTACTATCAAATGTTTTTTCCGAAAGCGGAGCTCGTTGCGCATGGAGATGGAAAAAGTATTTTAGAAAGATTGTTTAGGGTGAAGCGATGGCTCATGCAAAACATTACGAGTATGATTCCCGAACCCGAGTCATCTCTCGCGGGCGGTATCACCCTTGGAACGAAACAGTCTATGGGGAGTGATCTTTTGCAAAAGTTTCGTGAAACGGGAGTTGCACATATTGTGGTTTTGTCAGGATACAACATTGCGGTTGTTGCGGGTATTATTTCACGCATGATGATTTTTCTACCATCGACACTTCGCCTTGGATTGAGTGCTCTTGGCGTTATCCTTTTTGCGATGATGGTAGGGGGCGGGGCGACCGTCGTCCGTGCGACAATCATGGCGCTCATTATTATTCTTGCTCGTGTTCTCGGACGAGAGGGCGATGCGTTGCGCGCACTTATTCTTGCAGGAGCGATGATGATTTTTATGAACCCCATGATACTCCTCTTTGATGTTTCTTTTCAACTTTCATTTTCCGCTACCCTCGCCCTCATTATTTTTGTGCCCGTGATTGAAAAATATTTTTTGTTTATTCCCTCGGTTGTGTTTCGCGAGATAGTGGTTACCACTATCGCTACACAAATTTTTGTACTCCCCCTTATTCTCTATCACATGGGAAGTGTTTCTCTTATCGGGCTCGTTGCAAATATTTTTATTCTTCCCGTGATCCCCCTTGCGATGTTCGCCGTAACCCTCGTCGCTCTTTTTGCAGGGGTCCCCTTCATGGGGAGTGTCTTCGCTTTTATCGCGTACAGTATTCTTGCTTATGTAATTTCTGTAGTGCTATTTTTTGCGCGTGTTCCTTTTGCTTCGCTTTCGGGAATTTCATTCCCCCTTTCTGCTCTTCTTTGCATGTATGTTGTCTTTAGTTTTTTTATTCTGCGACATTTTCACACAACACAACAAGAGGAAAACTCAACGCATGAGTTTTAGCATCTTCTCTTCTTGTTACTATAGTCGCATAATATACGATATAACTGGGTACAA
>JAVHQE010000011.1:145-6031 GCA_036170975.1 Minisyncoccota bacterium
TTTGCCAGAACATCACAATAGGTTGTACTGTGTGGAGTAATAAAAGCCATTGTAGTTGTTTTGGTAGGTTTGCCAGAACATCACAATAGGTTGTACTGTGTGGAGTAATAAAAGCCATTGTAGCTCAGTTGGTAGAGTGCGTCCTTGGTAAGGACGAGGTCTCCGGTTCAATCCCGGACAATGGCTCCCGAAGCGAAGTTCATTATTTTTGAATAACAATGTTGAAGACCGGATCTATTTGTTGTTTTTGGTCTACATATTGTGTAAAATAGAAGAATGCCTCGGATGAGCAAAACCAAAGGTGAATGTTTAAAATGTGGAAGAGAGCCTGCTCGGGCGAGTTATAAATATTGTAGTAATTTTTGCCAGTTGGGATATCAGCACGATCTGTATATCCAAAGATGGAAGGATGGAAAACAGAGTGGTTTATCTCGCCTTGGAACAGTGTCTACTCACGTGAAGCGTTACTTACGAGAGAAATATAACAATAAGTGCGTTTTCTGTGGGTGGTCAAAGATAAATAGTGTGACAGGATGCGTACCCCTTATTGCTGATCATATAGACGGCAATTGGCGCAATAATAAGGAAGATAATTTGCGACTTGTTTGCCCGAACTGTGATGCTCTTTCTCCAACATACGCAGCCTTGAATAAAGGCAAAGGAAGAATAGATCGTGTAAATAGTAAAAGAGCAGTCGAAGCACGTCTCCTCGTTCCTTATCAAAGAAAATACAGGCCGACCTAGCTCAACTGGTAGAGCAACGGTATCGTAAACCGTAGGTTCCGGGTTCAATTCCCGGGGTTGGCTCAAGAATAAAATACCGCATATGCGGTTTTTTTCTGATATACTCTATTAAAATGCCTAAAGAAGAAATGCTCGCACGAATTGTAGAACTTGAATTGCACATGTCGGCAGTGGATTTTTGGTCTGATAAAACAAACGCCCAAGCGACGATTAAAGAAATAGCAGAACTCAAAGAGAAAATTGCAGGAGTAGGAAAATATGACCGTGGGAACGCAGTCATGACTATTTTTTCTGGTGCTGGGGGGGACGATTCCGAGGATTTTTCAGCAATGCTTTTACGTATGTATTTGAAATTTTTCGAGAAGAAAAATTTTGAAGTTAAGTTTTTACATGAGAATAAAAACGATCAAGGTGGGTATCGCAATATTACACTCGAAATTCATGGCAAGGGAGTATACGGTATGCTCAAAAACGAATCAGGGGTGCATCGCCTCGTGCGCATCTCACCCTTTAACGCAAAAAAACTTCGCCACACTTCCTTCTCGATGGTGGAAGTAATCCCTGATTTCAAAGATCAAGGAGGGGAGGATATCGTGATTCCAGCAGACGACCTGAGAACTGAGTTTAGTCGTTCGTCGGGTCCTGGTGGGCAAAATGTAAACAAGCGGGAGACAGCGGTGCGCGTGGTACATGTTCCCACTAATCTCGCCGTACACGTGGAGACTGAGCGTTCACAAGAGCAAAACCGTGAAAAGGCAGTACAGATTTTAAAAGGAAAACTTTTTAAAATCGAAGAAGACAAAAGAAAAGCCGTGGAGAGTGGTATGTATGTGAGCAAGACCACTGAGATTGAATGGGGTAACCAGATTCGTTCGTACGTGCTTCATCCTTACAAAATGGTAAAAGATCACAGGACGGAAGTAGAGACGAGTAATGTGGACGCGGTACTCGAAGATGGTGACATTATGCAATTTATTGAGGCGGAGCGGGAGCTCTAGTTTCTTGTTTTTGCAACCACTGTTGGTTGCATTTCCCTCATTGCTAAAAATTTGTTAGACTTAATTAATGATTTATTTCGAGAATGTCTCAAAAATTTACCCCGATGGAACGATTGCCCTCGAAGGGGCAACCCTCTCTATAAAACAGGGAGAGTTTGTCTCTATTGTTGGTCATTCAGGGGCAGGCAAGACAACTCTCGTAAAGCTTCTCCTTGGTGAGGATCAGCCAACAGGAGGCTCGGTCTCTTTTGATTCGGTAGACATACAGAATGTTCGTGCAAAGGACATGCCCGATCTTCGTCGGCGCATGGGCGTAATCTTCCAAGATTTTCGTTTGCTCCCTAACAAGACTGCTTATGAAAATGTAGCATTTGCAATGGAGGTCGCGGGCAAGTCAGACGAGGAGATTGCTTCGGATGTTCCCCATGTTCTTGAGCTGGTTGGTCTTTCAAAGAAAATGTGGAACTTTCCACGACAATTGAGTGGAGGGGAACTTCAGCGGGTGGCTATTGCCCGCGCTATTGTGAATCACCCTGATTTGATTATTGCTGATGAACCAACAGGAAATCTTGACCCTGTGAATACATATGAAATTGTCCAAATTTTGAAAAAGGTCAATGACATGGGTACAACGGTAATCCTCACCACCCATAATAGGGGGGTTGTAGAGGCTCTTGGAAAGCGGGTTATTACCATGGATCACGGGAAGATTACTCGTGATGACATGACGGGAAAGTATGCGTTGTAGGGGTTTCGAAATACGTGATATAATAAACAAAAATCAACATGCTCTGGACAACACTTAAAAGAATTATTAAATCCGGGTTCATCAGTTTTTGGAGGAATGGCAGTGTTTCACTCTCTGCTGTTTTTGTCATGATTGTCGCGTTGTTTATGATTGGATCGACAGTACTTCTTACAGCGTTTCTTGGTACAGGACTCAAAGACTTACAAGATAAAATTGATATTAATGTTTATCTTGATGCAACGGCGCAAGAGGCGCAGATTCTCGATTTGAAGAGTAAGATTGAAATGCTCTCCGAGGTAAAAAGTGTTACCTATACTACGCGTGATATGGCGCTCGAGACCTTCAAGGCGCGCCATATAGACGACCACCGTATTATTCAAGCGCTTGATGAAGTAGGGGACAACCCCTTGACGGCAGTGCTCACGATTAAGGCAAAGGATCCAGCTCAGTACGAAGGGATAGCAAGCTTCCTTGAGGGGAAAGCGGAAATCTCTCCCGACGCTCTTTCTGTCGTGAACAAAGTAAATTATAACGACAACAAGGTTGCAATTGATCGTCTCTCAAAGCTTATTGCAGGAGTGAGAAAACTCGGAAGCATTATTACTGCGGTGATGGTTGGTATTTCGATTCTCATTACCTTTAATACCATCCGACTCGCTATTTTTATCGCCCGTGATGAAATAGGGGTAATGCGACTTGTAGGAGGGAGCAACGAGTACATTCGCGGGCCGTTTGTCGTGGAAGGTATTTTGTACGGTCTTGTTGCCGCGGTACTCACCCTGATATTCTTCTATCCGCTAACCTACTGGTTGAAGAGTGCCACGCAGGTATTCTATGGAGGGATTGATCTTCTTCATTATTTTGTTGCAAATTTTGTACAGATGTTTTTCATCATCATTTTTTCAGGAATGGCATTGGGCGCAGTATCAAGCTATCTTGCCGTCCGTAAGTATTTAACCGCACGATAATCAGATAACAAAAATGAAAAAAAAGCCCCGAAAATATATTTTTGTAGTAGGAGGAGTTATTTCCGGGGTCGGTAAAGGAGTTACCACTTCGTCTATAGGGAAGATCCTTCAATCGCATGGGTATCGCGTAACGGCAATGAAAATTGACCCTTATGTAAACGTAGATGCGGGGACAATGAACCCTACAGAACATGGGGAAGTGTTTGTCCTCAAAGATGGCGATGAGACAGATCAAGATATGGGCAACTACGAGCGGTTTTTGGATACCTCGCTTACGCGTGACAGCTATATGACCACGGGGCGTGTATATCTCTCGGTAATAGAGAAGGAACGTGCGTTGGCATACAAGGGCAAATGCGTGCAGGTGGTACCTCATATTCCTTACGAAGTTATTGAACGCATTAATCATGCTGTTGATAAGGCGAATGCAGAAATTGTGGTTATCGAGGTAGGGGGAACGGTGGGTGAGTATGAGAACATTCTCTTTCTTGAGACCGCGCGCATGCTCAAAATTAAAAATCCTGATGATGTACTCTTTGCAATCGTAAGCTATTTGCCGACGCCGGCAAAAGTTGGAGAAATGAAAACCAAGCCGACACAGCACGCGGTGCGCGCGCTGAATAGTGTAGGGATCCAGCCAGATTTTATTATCGCACGCAGTGATGTGGCTATTGATGCAAAACGTAAAGAAAAAATTGCACTTTTTTGTAATGTCATTCCCGAGAGCGTGATTTCGGCACCTGACGTAGATAGTATTTATGATGTGCCCGGGAACTTTGAAAAAGACAAACTCGGAGAGAAGATTTTGAAACGCTTGAAATTGAAATCGCGAGGGAAAAATGAGGTATGGAAAGAATGGGAAAGCTTTGCTCGTAAAGCACATAATGCAAAAGATGAGGTACGCATTGCCGTGGTGGGAAAGTATTTTGATACGGGTGATTTTGTGCTCTCGGACTCCTATCTTTCCGTAATTGAAGCGTTGAAATATTCCGCAATTCACCAAGGGAAAAAGGCAAAATTGGTATGGCTCTCCTCCACTGATTTTGAAGGCAAAAATCCTCCTCTTGCCGAGCTTATTGGTTTTGACGGTATTCTTGTTCCCGGAGGATTTGGTTCGCGGGGGATCGAAGGGAAACTCAATGTTATTCGTTTTGCACGCGAGCACGACATTCCCTATTTTGGTATTTGCTATGGTATGCAACTTGCGGTTATTGAGTACGCGCGCAATGTCCTTGGTTTTAGTGACGCGACATCACGCGAGATAAATCCAAAATCAAAACATCTCATTGTGGACATTATGGAAGGGCAGAAAGAAAACTTAGAAAAGGGAAATCTTGGAGGAAGCATGCGTCTCGGTGCTTATGAAGCAGTGCTCCAAAAGGGGACCATTGCGCGTAGTGCCTATGGAGTAGATAAAATCGTAGAACGCCACCGCCACCGTTTTGAGGTGAACCCAGAGTATGTCGCAGAACTTGAAGAGAAAGGTCTTATTTTTTCTGGTCGTTCTCCTGACGGGACGCTTATGGAAATAGCGGAGCTTCCTATGAGCGTTCATCCATTTTTCCTTGGGACACAATTTCACCCTGAGTTTGAAGCAAACCCTCTTCACCCGCACCCTCTTTTTACGGCATTTGTAAAAGCATCAATCGTGCGAAATAAGAAAACCAAATAACATTTTTCTATGGAAAAAATGCACATTAACGAACGAGGTTCGCACACAACGGTTATCGAAGGGTCCCGCGATATTTTGAAGTTGTTGAGCAAGGTGGGGGTAGAAGTATCCCCTGGTGTTATCGAGGCGAATGTAAAAGCAAAAGGCAAGAGTGTGAAATTAAAAAAACTCAATAATGAAACGTTTGAAATGGTGGTAGTAGTGAACAGTAGCAAGCAAACGTTTAAGGTGTATGGAGCAGAACAAGAAAAAGTAACGGATGTTATCCAAAGCCTAAAAAGGGAAGGGTGGAACGTGCAGGAGACGATGGATTTGTCGGGAGGTATCTAGGACTGGTTCTTTTTTGTCGTGTATTGAAAAATGGGTGTTTTTTTGCTACTATCCGTTAGTAGTGAATTTTGCGAGATCGTCTAATGGTAGGCGAATTAAAGTTTTTTGCAAGCGAAGCGTTCCAATACAAAAAAGCTTTAATTCGCGTCGCGGTTTCTCGTAGAGAGAAACAAGACGTAAATTATATTTTTGTTCTTTTAGGATAAAGAAATTTTCTTTGTTTTTGTATTCAAAACTGCGAGATCGTCTAATGGTAGGACACATCCCTCTGGAGGATGTTATCTTGGTTCGAATCCAGGTCTCGCAGCTTTGAATAGAAAAATAAGAAGTGCCCTCTGGAGGATGTTATCTTGGTTCGAATCCAGGTCTTGTAGCTGATTTTTAAGCGTAAAAATCACGTCGAAACTAGCAAGTTTTGACGTAGAC
>JAVHQE010000012.1:0-1363 GCA_036170975.1 Minisyncoccota bacterium
CCGCCAACTGTCAACATCTATATTCGCTATGGGTGTACGACAAATTTGTTGGTATATTCAATAACGACCTCCCCTCCCCTTGCGGGAGGGTGTATAGACTGGAGTCAAGGGTTACACTTGTTCGGGTAGATAGGTAACACTTTTGTCTATGTTAGTGTTTATTTCTGTTACTTTTTGCTGACAGAAAAATACTTGATATTCTCCTTCAACATTTGTATATCTCAATGCAACTGGATAGCCATGTAATGCTTTTGAAATACGAAATTCTTTGCCTTTAAAGTAAATTTCACCTTTTATCTGAACTTTACGAACTATGTCCGATGAACAGTATTCAATAGCTGGTAGCGTTTCAGGATACAACCTTTCACTTGCTTTGAAACGGGTAATTGGTGTTTCCATCCCAAGCGACTCGTGTGGACGCTCTTTATTGTAAGTTTCTCTAAATGTGTCAAATTTGTTTTGGCAATCAGAAATATCTTTAAAATGATTATTTTTAATTAGTTCAAGTTTTAATGTTCTGTGAAATCTTTCGTCTTTGCCTTGTGTCTGTGGGTGGTATGGCCGTGAATGACTCACTTTTATCCCTAAGCGTATAAGCCAAGCATTAAATGTTGTTAGCTCACTGAAAGCGTCGTT
This sequence comes from Minisyncoccota bacterium, assembly GCA_036170975.1. GTDB lineage: Bacteria > Patescibacteriota > Minisyncoccia > Phycocordibacterales > UBA1550 > UBA1550. The sequence goes on from JAVHQE010000012.1 coordinate 637, forward strand.
ACCCCATGGGCTGCCATTATCCATAGTCATGCGTAGTGGAAGACCATAGCTCCTAAAACAGTCAATCAATGCAGTTTTGACAGTAATACCAGTTTCATTGCTGCATGCTTTAAGAAGAACATTGTATCTCGAGTGGTCATCAAGAACAGTTAATGGATGACAACGTCCTTGTTCCATAACAAAATGACCTTTAAAATCCATTTGCCAGAGATCGTTTGGATGCGGATGTTCAAAGCTAATAAATTTTGTATGCTTTATGGACTCATCAAGATTAATTAGTTGTTTTGAATGTAAAATGCCAGTAATTGTAGATGCTGCAGGCACATTAGAGTGCCCAAGCTTTTCCAGTCTGGCTCTGATTTTACGTCCGCCCCATGCTGGATGAGTTTGGCGAATTGAGACAACAGCATCTACAATGCAATCAGATGTTTTTAGAGGGCTATAAACCGGTTTAGTAGAAAGATCGACAAGCCCTGGCTCTCCTAACGTATTAAAACGTTTTATCCATTTATATCCAGTTTTTCTGCTGATATTAAATGTTTTACAAAGTTGAGCAACATTAGCATCTTCTTTCTGTGCTAATAAAACAAATTGAAGTCTTAACGTCATAGTATTCACCTCTTCCCAGCCCATAATTTTCTCCTTAAAATGGAATTATGGCTGATAATAAGTGTTACCTATGTCATCGAACAAGTGTTACCTATCTCCCTAGTCTATACACCCTCCC
>JAVHQE010000013.1:0-2554 GCA_036170975.1 Minisyncoccota bacterium
TTTAACAGAAAAAAAGATTTTTCCCTATCTCCTCCATCATGTAGTTACTGCTTTTCGCCCAACATGGAGAGAGGAATCTGAACATGAGATGTCGTTTGATGAGGGCTTCGCACAGTCCGTAGGTATTGCAAAACAAATACTTTTGCGCGAGATGATAATTGCAAACGATGAGTTTGAAGGGGAGACTGCTGTTGTCGATTTGTATAATAAATCTTCTGACAAGCGTATTATTGTTGTTGATGGACAGTATCCATGGGAGCACGCACTTGCACAGTTTCCTGAACCACTTTACGTTGTAAAACCTGATCATGAAAATGGCGGAAAATGGAAAGTAAAAACAGTAAGAGAGAACATTGACTCGTTCGAGTCGCGGAAACCTTTTCCCAAGGAATGGTCAGGGAGAGTCAACAAGGAACTCTTTGAAATTACAGGAGTTCCTGATGCACTTTTTTGCCACACAAAACTTTTTATTGCAGTAGCGGGTTCAAAGGAGGGAGCGCTCAAGCTTGCGCAGATTGCGGTGGACGCAGATTAAATTGTGTGATATAGTTAGCACCATTATAGAGGGCGAAGTTGATATAGAGTTACTTACCCAAGTTAAAACCTGCAAAGCAGGGACTTTTTGTAAAAAGTCATTTAACGGGGTAATTGTTTTTCTAAATTCGCGAGCTCATTAAGAAAAACAATCATGGCTTTTATTGATGAAATGACAATGCATATGAAAGCGGGTGACGGCGGAAACGGCGTTATGCGTTTGAAACACGAGAAAGGCAAAGAATTTGCCGGTCCTTCTGGTGGTGATGGGGGAAGAGGCGGAGACGTGTATGTTCGTGCTGTTCGTGATGTGCATATTCTTGTGAAATATCGCCATCAAAAAGATTTTGCCGCAGAGCGTGCGGGTGATGGCGGGAATGATAGTCTTCACGGGAGAAATGGTGACGATTTTACACTAGACCTGCCTCTTGGTTCTATTGTTACCAACCTTGATACAGGTGCTGAATACCAACTTCTCAAAGATGGTGAGCAAATCTTGATACTTAAAGGTGGGCGAGGTGGTTTTGGTAATGAGCATTTTAAAACATCAACAAACCGTACGCCAAAGGAGCATGTGCCGGGGATGAAAGGACAAGAAGCAGATTTTAAAGTAGAACTCCAGATTGTTGCAGATATTGGATTTGTTGGCTTGCCTAATGCGGGGAAGTCTTCGCTTTTGAATGCACTTACCCGCGCGAGTGCAAAGACGGCGGACTACGCCTTTACCACTCTTGAACCGAACCTCGGAGAGTGTTTTGGTTTTATTATTGCAGATATTCCGGGGCTTATTGAGGGGGCGAGCGAAGGGAAAGGACTTGGGCATAAATTTCTCCGTCATGTGAAGCGTACAAAAATGCTCGCACACTTGGTCTCACTTGAAAATGAAGACCCTCTCGCGGTGTATGGTACGGTACGCAAAGAGCTTGAAGCCTTTGATTATGACCTCGCAACGAAGCATGAAATCATTATCCTTACGAAGACAGACACGGTAACACCAGAGCGCGTAAAAGAGGTGGAAAAGGCAATGAAGAAAAAGTCTCCAGAATCAGAAATTTTCACCATCTCAATTCTTGACGATGTGGTAATGAAAAATTTCCAAGACGAATTGTTGAAGCTTTTGAAAATGAGAGGGTAGTTGTGGTACAATCTTTCGTATGACCTATAAACTTACCGTTGGGCTCGAGGTGCATGCCGAGCTAAAAACAAAAACAAAAATGTTCTGCAATTCGGCGAATGATCCGTTCAACGCGGAACCGAATGTGAATATTTGTCCTGTGTGTATGGCACACCCGGGAACGTTGCCTGTAATCAATAAGCAAGCGGTGCACCATGTTTTGCGTGTTGGGACTGCACTGGGGGGTACGATTGCCGACTTTACCGAGTTTGACCGCAAAAATTATTTTTACCCAGATATTCCGAAGGGGTATCAGATTAGCCAGTACAAATACCCACTTGTTTCAGGGGGGATTTTGAACGGTGTCGCTATCGAACGTGTCCACCTCGAGGAAGATACAGCAAGTTCTTCGCACGAGGGCTCGGAGGGAAGCCTTGTAGATTACAATCGCGCTGGGGTGCCACTCATGGAGCTCGTAACGAAACCAGTCATTCATACCGCAGAAGATGCGGGTGCGTTTGCGCGCGAGCTACAACTTTTGCTCCGCACGCTCGGCGTATCTGATGCAAACATGGAAAAAGGGGAGATGCGTGTTGAGGCAAATATTTCAATATCAAATACCGATAAGCTTGGTACAAAAGTGGAGGTGAAAAATCTCAATTCATTTCGTTCAGTAGAACGCGCTATTGCATACGAGGTCGCGCGCATGACGGCTATCCTCGATGGTGGTCCCGGTGAAATTGTACAAGAGACACGCGGATGGGATGAGGGTAAACAAGCGACATTTTCACAGCGCAAAAAAGAGAGTGCACATGACTATCGTTATTTCCCTGATCCTGATTTACCAAAACTTAAAATTTCTGAAATTCCTGAATTTTCAAATGAAGCGTTGCAGGCGACAATGCC
>JAVHQE010000013.1:2654-5929 GCA_036170975.1 Minisyncoccota bacterium
GTTGCCCTAGATTACAAATCTGGAAAAACAGCACTTCTCCAATTTTTCGTGGGGCAGGGAATGAAGGCAAGTAAGGGTGCAGGAAACCCTTCAATTCTTAAAACACTTTTTGAGGAGGGGTTGAAGTAATTGACACCACTAATGACAAAGTATATACTTTGTCATATTGTCATATATGAAAACAGCAGTATTGAATATCAAAATAGATCCAAGGGTGAAGAAGGATGCGCAGAAGGTTGCTGACGAACTCGGCTTTACCCTTTCGGCGATTATTAACGCATCACTCAAAAATTTAGCACGTGAAAAGACAATCACTTTTTCTGTTTTGGAGCCGTCCGCGAGACTCAAGCGTGCAATTCGTTCCGCTCAATCTGATTATAAAAAAGGTAAAAATATCGTCGGTCCATTTCACGATGCTGAAAGTATGATTGCGTCACTTCGCAAATAGTTATGATCGTCGTTTATCATCGTAACTTCAAGAAAATGTTCAAAAAGATTCCTGTTATAGTACAGGAAAAATTCTACACTTGTCTTGTTGTTTTTGTAAAAAATCCTCACCATGTAACATTAGGGAATCACCCGCTCTCAGGTGAATGGATAATGTGCAGGAGTATTAATATAACGGGAGATATCCGAGCAGTGTATGCGGAACGAGATGGTGGAATAATACAATTTATCGCTATCGGGAGCCATAGCGAGTTGTACTCTTAAGAAAAACACACGCAAACGCGTGTGTTTTTATTTTTGTGTGGTAATATGATTGCATAGTTTTAATAATATAATGAGCGGAGCGATGTTGGGTCGTCTACCCCAGTTAAATCCTGCAAAGCAGGGACTTTTATCAAAAAGTCATTTAACCGGGTGGTGATTTTCAATTTCGCTTTGCTCAAAGAAAAACAATCATGGCAAAAGTACGAGTAGCAATAAATGGGTTTGGGCGCATTGGACGGGCGTTTTATAAATTGGCACGCACACAATCAGAACTTGAGATCGTGGCAGTGAATGATTTAGGAGATCCTGCAAACATGGCGTATCTTTTGAAGTATGACACTGCGTACGGCAAGGCAGATTTTGACGTTGAAGTAGTTGGGGGGGATGAGCCAGGCTTCATTGTTGGTGGAGAAAAAGTTGTATTGGTACAAGAAAAAGATGCGACTAAACTTCCTTGGGCAAAATACAACGTTGACGTTGTTGTTGAATCGACAGGGTTTTTCACAAGTTTCGAAAAATCAAAAGCGCACCTAGATGCTGGCGCAAAGCGTGTAGTTATTACCGCACCTGTAAAGGGGGAGCAAGTGCCAGGCATCACTGGTGTGACCGTACTCATGGGTATCAATGATGACAAACTCGCAACGTGTCAGATTTCCTCAAATGCTTCGTGTACCACTAACGCGGCGTCACCACTCATTCACATTTTAAATGAAACGATTGGTATTGAAAAAGCGCTTTTGAATACGACACATGCATATACAGGTACACAAAAAATCGTAGATGGCCCTGGCGGGAAAGATTTGCGTGGCGGACGCGCGGCTGCGCAAAATATGATTCCTGGTTCAACAGGGGCAGCAATAGCGGTGACCGAGGCCGTACCAAGCCTCATTGGAAAATTCGACGGTATTGCAATCCGTGTGCCCGTGATTGCGGGCTCTATTGCAGACATTACCTTTATTGCAAAACGGAATACTTCGGTTGAAGAAGTAAATCAAATTCTTCGGGATGCGGCAAAAGATCCTCGTTGGGAAGGTATCTTTAGAGTGAGTGAAGAACCAATTGTTTCGTCTGATATTATTGGTGAACGCTATGGGGCAATCGCCGACCTTGAACTTACGCGTGTTGTTGATGGTAACTTGGTAAAAGTATTATCGTGGTATGACAATGAAATGGGGTATACGAATACGTTAGTGAAGCATGTTCTAAAGGTTGCAAGTAACCTTTAGAAAATTTCAAATTTCAAATTTTTAATTTCCAAATAATGTAATGAATTATGACTTAGAGGAAAGGACGGCAAAATTTGGAGAAAACGTTATTCGCTTTATGAGCACTCTTCCTAAGAATGAAACAAACAAAATTCTTATAAATCAAATTATTAGATCTGCTACGAGTGTTGGCGCTAATTATATGGAAGCGAACCAGGCAAGTTCTAAAAAGGACTTTAAAAACAAAATTAGTATTTGCAGAAAGGAGGCAAATGAGACAAAATATTGGTTGAGAATGGTTTTAAGCGCGAATAAAGAAAAATCAGATGAGTGTAAAAAGCTTTGGGCAGAATCTCACGAATTACTATTAATTTTTTCTAAGATTTTTAGTAGTTCAAGTAAGGATTAGTGCATTGAGACATTATTGGCGACGTAGGACGAGAGAAATGAAAAAGTAAACTTTTTACATTTCCGAGCCGAGGAACTAATATAGTACTCTATATTTAAAAATTTAGAATTAAACATTTAGCATTATGCGCATCTACATCGGTACCGATCATGCAGGATTTGAACTCAAGGAGGCACTCGTTGCTTTTTTGCGCGCAGAAGGACATGAAGTAGAAGATTTTGGAGCTCATTCATTCGAGGCGCTCGATGACTACCCTGATTTCATTCGACCCGTTGCAGAGGCTGTTGCTCAAGATAAACATGCGCGGGGTATTATTCTCGGTGGTTCAGGACAGGGAGAGGCAATGTGTGCGAATAGAGTGAAAGGCGCACGAGCAGTAGTGTACTATGGTGGTGCGGTCGACATCGTTTTGCTTTCTCGTGAACACAACGATGCTAATATCCTGTCTCTCGGTGCGCGGTTTATTGAGGGAGAAGAAGCAAAAGAAGTAGTGAAACTCTGGCTTGCAACGCCGTTTAGTGGCGCAGAAAAACATGCGCGAAGGATTAAAAAACTCGATGTTTTTTAAAACATGAAAAATATGTCAAAATTGATAATACGAAAACAGTTTTGGCTTTTGCATTTTTTAGTGTTTCTCTGTTTATTTGCACTTCTGGGTTACATAGAAACATCTAATAAATACTTGATTTTGTTTTCAGTACTTTCGTTTATGGGAGCACTGTGTGAAGGATTCAAGTTTTTAGTAAGAAAATAGATTATCTACCTTTGTACCGGCATGTCATTGCGAGGAACGAAGCAATCTAGTATTTAAATCATGGATTGCTTCGTTCCTCGCAATGACACTCATAGTATGATTTTATCGGTGTATAAATAAAATACAAGTCAGCAGTAAATAATTGAACTAGATTCCCTGTGGTCTCTGCCACAGGGCTCCCTGTAGGAAAGTTTGA
>JAVHQE010000014.1:0-5881 GCA_036170975.1 Minisyncoccota bacterium
GGGCGCACCTGAATTGACTGCGCAACAATACTGCCGTCAGAATTTGGTGTACCGCTCACTGAGACTTCTTTACCGATAACAAGGTCTCCTGCCACACCATCTGTTGTTTTGGTTATTGCTGTTTTAGGAGAAAGAAACACAATTTTTGAACCACCATCACGAAGTGCTACGGTAATACTCGTTGCGTCTTTTGCGACAATACTCCCTGTGGCGCCTCCATTCATTACACGCGCACCACGTTGTGCACCATTCGCACCCGTAACACCTCCACGCATTTGCCCACCTTGAGTCGAAAAATTCTGGCTCCCCGTAGCGAGCGAAGTGGTTTTCCCTTGATCATATTTTACTCCCCCGAAGAAAGAACCGATTGCAATAACTACTCCAGCAATACCTAATGTTGTTTTGTTTAGATTCATATTTTTATTTATTATTACTTTGAAATAAGGAACTCACGTATTGTCATTGCGAGGCACGAAGCAATCCAGTATTGAGCCGTGGATTGCTTCGTGCCTCGCAATGACGGGAAACAGAGTCTCGTGATTCAACGTTGATAATGATCATTCATACCGAAGCGCCTCAATCGGATTCAATCTCGCTGCACGAAGCGCTGGATAGTACCCGAACACAATACCGATAAGTGCGGAAACACCGAACGCAAGAACTACAGAAAAAAGTGAAACACTGGTCTGCAATATGCCAAAATACATAACTCCGTACGACACCAACCATCCGAGGAATACACCAATCGTTCCACCAAAGAAAGTAAGAAGTACTGCCTCAGAAAGAAACTGTAGGGTAATGTCGCGTCGCTTTGCCCCAATAGCCTTACGAAGTCCAATCTCTTTGGTGCGTTCAGTCACGTTGGTTAGCATCATATTCATAATACCGATACCACCCACAAGAAGTGATATTCCCGCAACAGCTGCAAGTAAAACAGTGAATGTTTGAGTAATACTTGATGCTGTCGCTACAATATCTGCTTGGTTCATCGTACTAAAATCAGCGAGTGCTGGGTCAGAGATATGATGACGTGCAAGAAGCACATCAGTAATCTGTTGTTGAATATCCTTCATAGAATTTGCATCTTGCGCAGAAACACTAATCGTACTTACATATGCGTCCCCCGCAAGGAATCGTTGTGCGGAAGAAAGGGGAATAAAAATCATATCATCCTGACTCCCAAAACCACTCCCCCCTTTTGCCTTCATAACGCCAATAATTTTGAATTGAATATTTTTTATGCGAATGGTCTGCCCAATAGGATCCACTCCCTCACCAAATAAGTCCATACTTGTGGTTGCACCAAGTACTGCAACTTTTGAAAGACTCACCGTGTTTTGGTCTGAAACAAATGACCCCTGATCAACTTCAACATTACGAACCGTTGGATACGAAGCAGTAACGCCAACAACCGAAGTGTTGGTATTCTTACCCTTACTCGTAACCTGGTAGCGTCCTGATACTTCGGGCGCAACGGCGCGCGCGAGAGTAATCCCTTGGATAATTGCATCTGCATCTTCTTGCGTGAGCGACCGCGCCGAACCACGACCTGCGCTCACTTGGGACCCTGGCCCTCGCTGAACTCCTGGAGTAACCAAAATAAGGTTTGAGCCAATTGATTGTATGCTTGACTGGATAGATCCCTGCGCTCCTTGCCCAATAGATATCATTGCAATAACTGAACTAATACCAATAACAATACCGAGCACCGTAAGGCCCGAGCGAACCTTGTTTGCCGAGAGAGCTGCTAATGTTTCCTTAAAAATATCTTGTGGTTTCATATATGCTCGATGTGCTTAAAAGTTTTTTGGTTTCCTGTCTTCGTATCGCTCACAAGAAGTCCGTCACGAATAAAAAGCACGCGGTCGGCATGATCGGCGACTTCTTGTTCATGGGTGATCAGTACAATCGTTCGACCTTTCTCGCGATTGAGCTTCTGGAAAGTATCAAGCACAATCTCTCCCGTTTTTGTATCAAGATTCCCTGTCGGTTCGTCGGCAAGAATAAGCGTTGGATCATTCACGAGTGCGCGGGCAATTGCCACGCGCTGAATCTGTCCGCCGGAAAGCTGGTTTGACATATGGTCAAAACGATTCTCGTCAAACCCCGCAGCACGTAATGCTTCTTTTGCTCGAATCAATCGTTCTTCTTCGGGAACTCCGTCGTACACAAGCGGGAGCATTACGTTACGAAGAACAGAAGTACGCGGGAGAAGATTAAACGCTTGAAACACAAACCCGATTTTGTCGCGCCGAATATCTGCAAGTTCATCATCGGTTTGCGTCGAAACGTCATGTTCATCAAGCATATATGTCCCGGTCGTCGGCGTATCAAGCGCTCCCAAAATATGCATGAGTGTAGATTTACCAGACCCAGAAGGTCCCATAATTGCGACAAATTCTCCATCTTCAATCTTAAAACTAATACCCTTCAAAACTTGAAGTTCGGTATCCCCTGTTATGTAAGACTTGGTAATGTTGTTGACTTCAATCATACTAATTTTATTATCGCCCCGTAACGGCGCGCGTTGCCCCACCACCACTCGTTCGTACCCCCGTGGCATTCAAAAGACTTGGCGCTTGAGTTGCTGTCGCAGTTGTTGCGGCAACGGTGCGTACCACAACCTCTTCACCCTCATTGAGCCCTGAAATAACTTCTGTCATAGTGTCATTCGAGAGACCGGTCGTTATCGTCTGTCTCCGAGGAGGTACTACTGAGGGGATCCCTGCGTTCGTCCCCGACGTTGAAGTAGCTGAAGATACAAGAGGAGTATCAAAAAGTTCTACGTAGCTTGTGCTACCCTGAACCTTTACCGCACTATTGGGAACCATCAGTACATCTTGCTTCATATTAGTAATAATCGTAGCACTCACACTCATTCCTGATTTTACACGATCATCTTGGGTACCAAACGCAATTTTTACGGCATAGGTCACCACCCCTTGACTCACGGTACCAAGCGTATCAATATCTACAACATCGCCTGCGATAGAAAGTCCGTCCACCGCGTCAAACATTAACGTTGCCTTCTGTCCAATTTTTATTTTTGAAGCATCCACCTCATTAAATGAGAGTTGGGCAATTTTTTGATTGGTAATGAGTGTCCCAACGAGTGTTCCGGTCGACACCGTATCAAACTGCTTCACATTAAGCGTCGCAAGCGTTCCCGCAAATGGCGCCACAATGACATAGTTGGCGAGGTCATCTTTTAATTGTTGTAGTTTACGACCCTGATCCGCAATACTGTACTGTGAAGACTGAAGACTGATAGGATTCCCTCCCGTAGGATTTCCAATCGTATAGATTTGAATAGTACGTTCGTTATCAAGAATTGTCTTCTTGATTGTATCGAGTGACTTCTGTTGATTCAACAACGTGCTCAAGTTACTATTTGCTGTTGCAAGGTAACTTCGTGCATTCGTACGCATCGTGTTGACGATAGGGTTTATTGGTCGGCTGTGAGTTGTGGCATCATCCACAAATGCGTCGAGAAAGTTGAGTTCGCTTTGCAAGGCCTGAGCAATCGCCGTCATCGTATCAGCAGAAGAAGTCAGCTGTTTCTCAAGAGAAGCAGTGTCCGAATAGCGCGTGAGTGTTTTGTAAGCGAGAAGCGCCTGATCATATTTTGCTCGTGCAATTTTATAATCTCGTTCTGCGATATTTGAAAAAGCACCTACGGTATCAATACTGACCGCAGCATTTCGAATAATATCTATGTTCCACTGAGTTTTTGCTTGACTCATGTCATAGCCATACAAAATATTCTGCATACCCGTTACCGCAGCAGGCAAATCGAGATACGCATTGGAAAGCGTGTTGTAGGTATCATTGTACGTCGTCACTAAATCCATTTTTGCGCTTGCAAGGGACTCGAGTGATTTTTGATAGTCAATCGGCGCCTGAGCTGAATCTTTTTGAAATTGCAATTTTGATTGCGCAAGAGATTGCTCTGCGTCAGCAACAGCCTGTTTTGCAGTAGTATTATCAATCTGCCCAATTGCCTGCCCTGCACGAATAACATCCCCCGCCTGGACACCAACCCAAGTAACTTCTCCTGAGGCTTTTGGTTTGAGGTCGAGCTGGTTGAATGAAGTGACCTGCCCACTCCCTGAAATAGATGCGACAATGGTACCTCTCGTAACATTCGAAAGCACGTACCGAGTTTCCCCCGTCGTACTCGTCAAAGATTTGTATTGAGAGTAACCCAAATACACTATCGCGAGAATTACCAATGCACTTATCACCTTGTGTGTACGGGCATAAGCTCCCACTTTGTGCATACGTTCAAAAAAAGAAGTGTTCATAATTTTAATTTAGTTACGATTGGTGCTTGTTGCAAAGGAGCGTCCAGAACCAACAGGGAAAATACGGATGAGACGTGCTTCAATCTGACCCTTATTGTCAGGTGCTCCCATGACAACAACCTCATCCCCTTCTTTCAAGTCAGTGCCTTTTAGGTCATCGCGGAACTCACGAATAATTGTTTTGTCGTCAATAAGTACGACTTTCTCTACTTTATCAGTACCAGAAATAATAATCGTAGGGAGAGATACCTTTACAATTGTCCCCTTCGCACCATACGCAGAAGTAAATCCATCAGGAGAAAAACGCATCATACCCCCGCGCCCCATCATGCCACCAAAACCAAGTTCGTTTCCATCCACCGAACGATCGTTAAATCCAAACATGCGGTGAAAATTATCTCCCGAACGGTACGAAAAAGATGCTTTTTGATATCCCGCAAACATTCCTGCTTGAAAAACAAGAAGTGCTATAAAGAGGATACCGAGCCCGTAGAGAATTTTTTTAAATGTTGCTGATTGAATAAAATTTTTGTAGTCCATAATAAATAGTTAAATAATAAATAGTGAATAGTTAAACAGTAGCAAACATCGTTTGCATATTTTTCATTGTTTCCCTCATCGATTCCAAGAGTGCAAACAAGGTGGCAAGAAAGACAGAGATACCCAAGAGCGGAGCCTGCTCAGCAAGGGAAAGAAGGAACTCCCCCGCATACGCAAAAACAGCACTACTATCAGAAAAAATAATAGAAACATATTGAAGAAACCCTGACTGGGCAACTTCCTTGATTGCATAGAGAGCAGAAGCAACCACCCCCAATCCTGACAAAAAGACTAGTGGCACAAAGAAAGCAAGCCTTATGCGCGCAAGTCGTACCTCCTCACGATGAATACACGCAAAAACAGCGTCTTGGAGCCCTTGTGGCACGGAAACTCGGTCAAATGTTTTAAGCAAACGATCTATATCCTTTTCCATCTTTTGTATACGAAACTCAGATACTTTTTGGTGCACTATCTCCAAAAAAAATAAGCGATACCTTGCGGTCTCGCTTATACATCACTCCTCCTCAGCCTATTGATACAACACCAAAAGCTTCTGTGCCCCTTCGAGGATTTGGCGGTGAGTACCTTTTAGTGGGTTCCCGCATCCAAACCATCGTCGTCCGATAATTCTTTTCTCATGCTGAACTATTGCCTCGAGCTCTCTCCGGATACACTTTGGGTTGTGCCGTGCAATAAAATACCCAAAAACCATTTCCATCGGGGTAGAGCCTCCAATAACAACAATCGCCACGAACAACCATTTCGTATCCTCTGCATAACCGAGATGGTTCAAGTACAGAATAACGCAATACAAGATCGCCATCACCGCAGTCAATAGGGTTAGCACTTTGTTGAAAGCAAAATGCATCCCCGCCCGCCGTTGAGCAGTTTTCAAAACGTTCATTTTTAATCTCCTCCGAATTTACAATATTTTCTTCCCTACGCTTTATACCACAAAAAGTTATTCTGCGCCAGTCAAATAGTAGTAACCCCTCACCCCTATGAGCCTGTCTTTGCGAACGAAGTGAAGCAATCCA
>JAVHQE010000015.1:0-4401 GCA_036170975.1 Minisyncoccota bacterium
TAATAACCAAATCGTCATTTTTAATTAAATTTTTTGGGATAGTTATTATGTTCATAATTGCATTTATGCTACCACGTGTGAAAATAACACGCAAATTATTTGAGTACGCTCAAAAACTCTTTTTCAGAAAGCACGTGCACGCCGAGTTTCTCTGCCTTCTCAAGCTTAGACCCCGGATTCTCGCCTACCACAACATAGCTTGTTTTTGTAGATACACTTTCTGTGATTTCGCCCCCCAATGCGCGAACTTTCTCTTTTGCCTCATCACGACTAAGAGAAAGAAGTGTACCGGTCAGCACCAAGGTTTTCCCGAAGAGTTTTAGAGTTTCGCTTTTTATCTTCTTTGTGTTAGTAACGTGCACATGAGATAGAAGGTTATCAAGGAGAGCGCTATGATGCTTATCAGAAAACCAATCCGCAAGCGACTGTGCAACCACCTCCCCTACCCCGTACACATTATTAAAATCTTCGAATGAAGCGCCACGGATTTTCTCAATACTTCCAAATCTTTCAGCGAGGTCATGGGCAGTTTCTTCTCCGACATGAGGAATAGAGAGCGCGGTTAGAAACTTCCCGAGGGTAATTGTGCGCGCTTTATCAATCGCTGTTATTAAATTTTTTGCAGAGAGTTCAGCAAAACGAGGGAGCGTAAGCACATCCCCTTCCGTAACGGTAAACAAATCATCAAAGTTGCTGATGAGGTCCGCCTCCAAGAGTGCATCAACCACCTTAGGTCCACACCCATCAATATCGAACCCTTTTTTTGAAACAAAATAATAAAACCTACGACGCTTTTGCGCGAACATATTTTTATTTACACATCGGTATGCCACTTGTCCGGGGATGCGCTCAAGAGGACTCATTGTGCCATCGGTATCTTCTATGAATGTTGGGAACATAAACTTTTTTTCTTTCCCCGTACGCATTTCTTTTACTACCGCAATAATATCAGGAATAACGTCCCCCGCTTTTTGGAGGATCACCGTATCACCAATCCGCACATCAAGGCGTGCAATCTCATCTTCATTGTGCAGAGTTGCGCGGGATACCACTGATCCTGCGACCGAAACGGGACGCAAATGCGCGACCGGAGTTACTACCCCCGTACGCCCCACTTGGAGCACAATATCTTCGAGTACGGTTGTCACCTGCTCTGCAGGAAACTTAAACGCAATACCAAAACGTGGTGCCTTCCCCGTATACCCAAGCGCTTCTTGATATTGTTGTTCATTCACTTTTACGACAACCCCATCAACCCAATAATCCTCTTTAGGTGCTTTCTTTTGCCATTTTTCCCAAAAAGCAATAACTTCTTCAATTGTTTTACATTCCGCAAAGTGTTTATTTACCTTAAACCCAAAACCTTGTAAAAGCTTCAACTCATCTATCTGTGTTTTTGGCACAGCGCTGTCCAATGCACTTACATCATAAACAAAAATATCAAGAGCGCGTGCCTTTACTACTGTAGCATCAAGTTGGCGTATCGTACCCGCGGCAAGGTTGCGTGGGTTTGCATACGGATCACGTCCCGCGTTAATTTCTTCTTTATTCAATCGTTCCAGGGTTGTTTTTGCCATCCATACTTCCCCTTCAAAAACTCCTGACACTTTCTCACGAAGTGAAAGAGGTACTGATTCAATCATTTTCACATTTGCAGTTACATCCTCACCAACTTTCCCGTCTCCTCGCGTTGCCGCTGACTTTAATATCCCGTCTTCATAGGTAAGTACTACTTTAAGTCCGTCAATCTTGAGCTCACAGACGTATGACGGTTTCACTGCACGCCCCAACGAGTCTTTCAAAAATCTTTTTACACGCTCATCAAACTCTCGCATTTCGTCAGAGGTAAACGCATCATTAAACGACCACTGGGGCACCGTATGTTGTATTTTTTTAAACCCTTTTAATGGCTCCCCTGCTACACGCTGAGAAGGAGAGTCAGGAGTTATTAAATCGGGGTAGGCCTCCTCGATAAGGGAGAGTTCATGCTTGAGGGCATCGAGTGCTTCGGGAGAAATCTCAGACGTATCGAGGACGTGATAGAGATATCGGTGATGCTCAATCGTCTTACGCAAAGAAGCGAGGCGCGTTTGCGCTGATTCTTTTGTTTTTGGTAATTGATTATTCATAATTGATACTATAGCTTCTTGCGTCCCCCCCTCCTCCTCTTTTTAATAATCAGCCCTTAGTCCACGCTCAACACGACGAGGATCTGTGGTAACACACGTATTATAACCACGCGCTTTAATAGTCGTAAATGGGTATGCGACATTTTTAATGATTTCAATAGAAACACATACTGGTGTTGTTAAAGAAAAAGAGGTAGAGGCATTAAGAGAAGGGTTCCACCCCGAGACAACGGACCCAGCACACGATGCACTTGTTGCCCGAGGGACTCTTGTGTCCCCATAAATAGCACACTCAAGCCCCGTGTCAGCAGCACTGAAAGCACTTTGCGCTTGTTCAAAAAATGATGCCAAAACGAGTTCTTTATACACTCGGTTGTACACCCCCATACCAATAACGAGAGAAGCGCTTGCGACCAAGACTGCAATTAAAAGTATTACTCCACTTTTTTTGTTATTTTTATTTTTCATTTTTATGATACATAACTATGAAGCCCAATTAAAAAGGTATTCTTTAACGAGGACTCCTCCGGTGTTCCCTCCCGTACTCCAGCCTACTCGCACGGTAACCTTACTCTCGTTTGCAGGAAGCCCGGTATTGTCGATAGATATTATCCGCGAAAATTGAGTACGTGTACCCGCAATATTTTGTCGATAGAGACCCGACACCGAGTCGAGGTACACTGGCTGTAAGACCCCAGAGCAATAAACGCAAGGGATAACAAAGCTACTAGGTGCACCTCCTGCAACAAAACTCCCTACGTCGACCGTGTAGTCCCCCGGAGAAAGATTGGTGAGCCAAGGAGAAGCATTGAGCATGTTCGTATCTCGTACCTGCCGAACAAGTTCAACTCCTTCCTGCATAAGGCTGATCGCAATGACCTCATCTTTTGCATAATAGATTTTATGCAGAGAATCGCTAATAAGTGAAATGGGTTCAATCACTGCAACAAGGAGTATGGCGACTGAAATAAGAGTCTCAACAAGGGAGAAGCCACGTGAACCCGACTGGCACCCCTCAACATATTTTTTAAATGATTGCTTTTTAATTGTCATATGCGCGTTGTGTTAAAGCCGTCTGAACTCTAAAGGATGATCCCCCCGAAAGGCTGGAGGAGTTCATCCCCAAAGAACCTTCAATCGCAATGGCTACCGTTGGTTGTTTTTTGTCTTGCCCCGTAGCCGTTCCCCAAGGCGCACTTCCTTGAACCCAAAACTTCAAACCCGTAATGTCTATCTCTGGACTTGTTACGGATATAAAAACCCCCGCGGGTGCGTCTGAGCGCAAGACACAACCTTGTGTTGTTTTATATAAAGGACCACATCCACTTCCGTCGACGACCGTTCCTGTCCCTTGCGCGCGTTTATATACAATAAGCACTCCATCCTGGTCTAAAAAAGCAAAATCTGACTGAGGTGTTGTGCAGTCATTATAACTAGCCTCTCCTCCGCAATTGTAAAGAGTTCCTGTTTTTATTCTGCGCGACATATTTTCAAGCGTCAAGTTAAGGTTATCGACAGCAATGCGGGTCGCACGTGACTTTCGGTCAACATTAACAACCGACAAAAGGGCGTTGGTCGCGACAAAAATGGCTATGGTAAATATTCCCAAAGAAACAATCATCTCAACAAGGGTAAACCCGCCATCTTTTACCCTTCCCTGGGAAAAATCGGAGCAATGATCTTTTTTTTCTTTTTGGTAAAAATTATTCATATTATTGAACTGAAATTTGCCCTGTTCTATTTATATCAATTGTCGTATTCTTCGTACCGTCTGATACTACAATATGCGCTTCGTCATAGCCTCCCCCTGTCGTACTGTCTGCAACAATTGCATCGGGATTTGGGCGTTTAAAGGTTATATTGAGAACGCCCCCCGCACAGCCCGTAACATGAGGGAGGCAATCGATATTTGAAATAATGATAGGGGTTGCGAGAGGAATAGTCTCAATAACAACATCTCCCGTATTATACGTTTTACTATCGTCAACATCCACAAAAATAAAAAACTGGTGCGAAGAAGAAAGCGAGAAATTAACCCCTAGTCGACAATCAAATGCTGAGGCCCCACAAACAATAGGATTGCCACTGGTATCAGTATTTCTTTTCGAACTAATCCCATACACTTGTGCTTGACGAAGTGCAAGAACCATATCCTCAGAGGCATTCACTATCTTTGTATTTGTTCCAAAAGTTTTATTACTCGAGAGAACAATCGCGGTTATTACGCTAAAAATAACAATTGAGACCATCAGCTCAATAAGGGTAAACCCTC
>JAVHQE010000015.1:4501-5858 GCA_036170975.1 Minisyncoccota bacterium
TGCTTCAAAAGCACCTTACGAGTACTACCTTTTGAAAAAACTGCCATTGCTATAATTTTTTGAACAGCCATTATCGTGATCGCATAGAAAGCACCTATCCAAAACGCAAGCATAATTGCGGACCCTCCCAACGATAACCCAAGAAACCATCCGATGCCAAACGCAATTTTCCCATCACCAAGGCCAATCCATCTTCCTTTTGAAACGTACCAAAGAAACCAAAAAGGAAAGAGGAGAATCGGCCCCGCAAGGAGTGTGGAGTAGTAGGGAGCAGAAAAAGCTTCTCTGAATCCGCCGGGAAGCAAATGCAGAAAAAGAGATATTGACGCCAGAGCAAAAACAACAGCAGGTCCATCAGGGATAATCTGATGGCGCATATCGTATACCCCGATAACCAAGAGCGTTGAAAAGATAACGAGGAGGAAGATTGTTTCTATTATTGGCTTCCCTAGAAAAAAGACCGCGACAAAAATAAATCCAGTGAACATCTCAACAAGCGGGTACTGGAGTGATATTTTTGATTTACAGGTTCGACACTTCCCTGCTTGAGCAAGAAAACTAAAAAGAGGAATGAGCTCGTACCAAGAAAGATTTTTCCCGCACGTAAAACATTGTGAACGCCCAGAGAGAAACGAGGTTCCGCTATTGTAGCGGTAAATTACAACGTTGAGAAAACTGCCAATAATGGTGCCAAAAATGAAAACAAGTGTATAAAGAAGCATAGTCATTATCCTTATTATAGTACCATAAAAAACAAAAAAGCACCCCACCACTCGAGAGTGGCGGGGTGCTTTTTGAAAAAACTAAAACGAGGTATGAACTAGCAAACGTATGTCCCCGCAGCGAGTGTTCCCGCAGCTCTTAGTGCAGAAACTCCTGTTGAGTCTACACACCAGAATGTTGCGTTACTCTTAAGCTGAGCAGTCATTGCCCATGCTGATGGAGTTGCAGTGGCGTTATCATTACATACAGGAGCAACCGTTCCGCCAACAAGAGCTGCAGCGGTCTTCATAGGAAGAACACCTGTTGCAGCGGCGCAAACACCGTTGTAACTTGCATTGTTGTTATCGTAGTAAAGCTCTGCTGCTGCGCGTGCATTGTTAAGATCTGCTTTTACGGCAGTGTCATTTGCTTTCGCACGTGCTGAATTAAGGGATGCGAGAACAATCGTAGCAAGAATACCAATGATGGCAATAACTACGAGAAGTTCGATAAGTGTAAAACCTTTTGTTTTCATAATATTTTTAAAACAAGTATCATTAACTTAATAAATTTTCTGAGAGAGAGCGACATGGCCATGAAGTCGCCCTCTCTCCAGCACCCCCCTAGTATACCATTTCTCTTCTTTTAAACGCAA
>JAVHQE010000016.1:0-5857 GCA_036170975.1 Minisyncoccota bacterium
CGATATGGAGCGGTAGCGGAATGAGGGGACAGCTCTGCTGCGGGGAGGTTCATTGAACCTCGCTTCATTGTCGGACGAGAAGGCGGGGGAAGTACGCGGTGAGTTTTTGCCAGCAGTAGTCGTTGCCGCCTTGGGGACGATTTTTTATTACGGAGTAGTGTATGGTGTTCCGTACGCAATTAACTATGCTGCTGGACTCACGAATGGCACGTGGATTTTGACACAAAGTATGCAACAAGAAATCAAGTCATATTTTGGTTGGTAGCTGAACAGTAACCCAATTGCTGTACTGGGGATACTCTCCTCGGTACAGCAATTTTTATTTACACACTTTTAATTATAAAAAATCATGTTTTGGAAAATATTCTCCTGGATTAACTTAATTGTTAATTTACCGATACTTGTCAGTGCAGTTATTTTCAGTACAGTAAAATTACACTTAGTAGATATTCCAGTACTCATATTTAATAATGTATTTTTAATAATGATTCCCGTACTCTTTGCTTATAAAAAATATGGCATTAAATATTTTGCTAACGCCATTTTTTTAAAAATGGTTCTCGTTTTCACTATATTGTACAATGCAACTCATATTTTTAATGATTTAATCAAGTATAATTTTACGAGTATCCCTGGCCTTTTGTTTGACATGTTTTTCTATGTGTTAATAGTTTTATCTATCATCACTTTTGTAAAGTACATTATGACGAAATACGAAATTTCACTTTCCCAAGTTTTTCTTAAATAGCAAATAATGGCCGGAAAACTGAAACATTTTTTGAGTGTCCTTAGAGCACAACTATTAGCAGGGTTCAAAGATTTTGCAATAACCAGCATACTTGAGCTATTGATGTGGGTATTTTTTGCTGTATGTACTTTTCTGGTTTTTGGATTTTGGTGCAAATGGGGGCCGTCTTGTTAATCATGACAATTTGCGTAGTGTGGGGTAGTTTTGGTTCGCTCGTTTGCTTATAATGTTACACTTTGTGCCCACCTGCGCTTTTCGACTTCGGGTTCATCGCCTCAGAATCTCGGAGCTTTCTTTGAGGATTCATAAAGTTAGAGATGGTGGTCATCGGCTACAAGTTACTAGGTGTTCTCGGGTGAGTACACCCTGCGCGGACTAAGTACCTTCGACCCCAACTCGCCATTTTGTCTGCTGACAAAATATGCCTGCGCCCTTCGATTCTGGTTCATCGACCCAGAATCGCGGAGTTTTATTTTGTCCTGCAGGACTCATAAAACATCTCGCGTTCTTGGCCGGCCTCTCGCATTTTTGTTTGCAGGTGGCAAACAAAAATATGCTCCGAGTCTTCGATTCCCCCACGCAAGACGCGCAGGCGTCTTGCTCATCTCCACAAAATACAAAAACCTCGCAACTGAGTTGCGAGGTTTTTGTATTTTGTGGAGATGGGGGGAATCGAACCCCCGTGCAGACGATGTTCTGGGAGGAGTCTACTATGCATAGAAGACTTCTTTGAGTTTTAAGTAGGATATATAAAAAGTATTCTAAATTATACCGTACCGATACTCTATGTTGTTTCACCTTGTAGAGTCATTCAAGATGATGAGCCCTCAGTTTATATCACCCGCAACTACCTAGAGGGCGTACGAAGCGCGAATGCTGTTTAGGCTACGAGAGCGTAAGCAGGAGCGAAGGCGTTAGCACCAAAATATGGTGATACGATAGCCTTTGCTTTTGCAAGTGTGTTTTTTGCACGTACTTGGTTGCTCGAGGTTTAACGAGATCTCGAGCATTCTCGGCATAGCACCAACCAGAGGAAATCGCCTGTCTAGGCCGATCATCCCCAATTATTTTATTTTCAATTTACCGTGTGTTTTTAATGTCGCGCATAACATCACGATCTGCTTCACGTTTTTTAATCGACTCACGTTTGTCGTACGTTTTTTTACCCCGCACGACTGCAAGCTCTACTTTGAGTTTGCGTGTTTTATTATACACCGCAACAGGTACTATTGTCAATCCCTTTTTTGATTCTTGTGCAGAGAGGGTACCAATTTCTTCTTTGGTTAAGAGAAGGCGTCGGTTCCGCGTAGCGTCATAACCCTTGGTGATATTGTTGGTTTGGTACGGTTGCACCGTAGCACCGATAAGGTAGGCTTCGCCACCACGCACCGTCACATGGGAGCCCTCGAGGGATCCGTGCCCTGCACGCAAGGATTTTACCTCAGAACCAAAAAGCTCAATACCTGCTTCGTATCGCTCGAGGATTTCATAGTTGAAGTGAATCTTTTTATTCTGAACCAACGCCATAGGCTTTATGATAGCAGGCGCGAGACTTATTGACAAATAGCTTTCCGGGTGGTACCTTTTAGCTTGGTTGTTATTTCAATTTTTTTTGGGGGGGTGAAATCATGATGAATGAAGCGAGTTGGATTGTTTTTTGTGTGGGAGTGGTGCAAATACTCCTCACTGTTCTTGTCTTTTTGTGTACAAAAAGTACCCTCCGGGCGTACCTTTGGGGGATTACTGCTCCCTTGGTCGTGGCAACGTTTTCCTTCTTGTTGCCAAAGGGTGTCCTCGTTGCTTTTTTTTCCGCGGTGGGGGTCTTGGCTTTTGCAGTAGTGGCATTCTGGCTTTTAAATGAATCCTCGCCAGGTTTGCATGCCAGGATTATGGCAGAACGAAAGGTACGTCTAGGGAAAGGGGGATGCTATGAGTAAGGAACAGTTGCTATTGAATATATGCGAGTACCGATCTATCTTGTGGGCATTGTTCGTTATTGCTGTTATTTTTTTCGGAATATGGAAAAAGTTTCTGAAATCCGCCGAAGAAGACGAAGAAGAATGATCCGCAGATTTTAGCGCCTGCAGATACCGTGGGCGCTTTTTGTTTGACAGGGAGTTCACATCTATGCAAAGATATAATCTGACAATTTAGTAAATCGTAAAAGGGGAAGAAATTGAATACGTTTATCATGGAAAGTATTGAGGTGGACCCAATGAGTATCGCGATAGGGTTCATTGTTCTCGGACTCGTTGTTTTGATGGGGTTAGTCCGTCTTTATTGTTTTGTGACGGAAAGGAGCTCCAGGACAAAAAAGTGAAACAAAGAAAAGGGAAGAGTAGGACGGCCGAGCGAAGCGAGGCCGTCTTTTTATTAGCGACGTAAGCGAACTAGTAAGTTCGCGTCTTGGACGAAGACAAAAAGAAAAGTAACCTTTTGTGTGTTCGAGCACGACACGTAAGTCATTCTGCTGAATGAGGAGCTAATATAAGGATTGAGATTCTCGCCCCTTTGGCGAGGTAAATGGGTGAACGAAGTGAACATTTTGTCGGTGGCTTGCCCTCGAGATAACTACCGCTTTTATATTGGGTAATTTTATGTATACTAGTTTTATTATGGAAATCTTAAAAAATAACAAAAAAGGGAACAATAAGGGGAAACAGGGCAATCATAAGGATCAACCACCTGTTTCAAAAATACCCAGCGGAATGCCAACACTTCCTGCAGGAGGAAAGTTCCTTTCGAATATAGTAACGGCAATCCTCATTTTTTTGATTATTGCTACACTTTATTCTACGGTCGTAGGGGGTGCAAACAAGGTTCCTGAAGTTCCTGTTTCAACGATTGCGCAAGATATTACGAATGGTATCGTTAAAAAAGTTTCTGTTTCAGGAGAAGCAGTGAGTGTGGAATATACTGATGGTACGAAAAAGAATTCAAAAAAAGAAGTTGAGTCATCTTTTTCTCAGACACTCGTAAACTATGGTGTCTCTGCAGATAAACTTTCAAAAGTTGAGATTGAAGTAAAGGCTGAAAGTGGTTTTGGATATTGGGCATTAAATATCTTACCCTTCCTTGCCCCCGTATTACTGATTGGTTTCATATTCTGGATGCTTTCACGGCAAGTAAAAGGTGCAGGAATGCAAGCACTGTCCTTTGGGCAGTCAAAGGCGCGTATTATTGACCCTAACGATATTGAACAAAAGGTCACCTTCAAGGACGTGGCGGGGGCAAAGGAAGCAAAAGAGGAACTTGTGGAAATTGTGGACTTTCTTCGTAATCCGAAAAAATTTCTTGATATTGGTGCACGTATTCCTAAGGGCGTCCTCCTTATGGGTGCACCAGGAACGGGGAAGACGCTTCTTGCGCGGGCCGTTGCGGGAGAAGCAGGTGTGCCATTCTTTCATCTTTCAGGTTCAGAGTTCGTAGAAATGTTTGTGGGCGTGGGCGCTTCACGCGTGCGTGATCTTTTTAAGATGGCAAAAAAAGCAGCACCTGCGATTATTTTTGTTGATGAAATCGATGCCGTAGGACGCGTGCGTGGTGGTGGAGTAGGTGGGGGGAATGATGAACGTGAACAAACCCTCAACCAAATTCTTGTCGAGATGGATGGCTTTGAACCTTCAGAAAAAGTGATTGTTATGGCAGCGACAAATCGCCCTGATGTCCTTGATCCTGCGCTCTTGCGTCCAGGTCGTTTTGACCGTCGGGTCACCCTTGAGCTTCCTGATCGTGAAGGCCGTGAAGAGATTTTGCAAATTCACGCACGCAAGAAACCGCTTGCAGAAGATGTAAATTTGAAGGTAATCGCGGAGCGTACACCAGGGTTCTCGGGTGCAGATCTCTACTCACTTATGAATGAAGGTGCAATTCTCGCTGCACGCGAAGAGAGGAAGACGGTTGCCCAGTTTGATTTTATACGTGCGATTGAAAAGGTGATGCTCGGGCCTGAACGCAAGAGTCATATACTTTCAAAAGAAGAAAAGAGAATTACTGCATACCACGAAGCAGGGCATGCTCTCGTGGCATCAGTGCTCCCTCATGCTGACCCGGTACACAAGGTTTCTATTATCGCACGTGGTCACGCAGGGGGTTATACCTTGAAGCTACCTCTTGAAGAAACACGTCTCCAGTCGCGCAAAGATTTCTTGGACGATATCGCGATGTCGCTCGGTGGGTATGTTGCTGAAGAAATGATTTTTGGAGATGTTACGACGGGGCCGTCGAATGATTTGCAGGTGGCAACGGCTCTCGCGCGTGATATGGTGACCAAGTATGGTATGTCAGAAAAACTTGGGCCTGTCGCTCTTGAGGGTTCTGGTGGACGTACTCTTTTTGGTGGTCGCGGAGTAGACAGTCGTGATTACTCGGAAGATGTATCCGCAAAAATTGATGCTGAAGTTTCAAAGATTATGAATGATGGTTTCGCACGCGCTCGCGAAGTCTGTACAACGCATCGTAAAGCACTCGATCATATTGCAAGCGAGCTCATTGCTCGAGAGTCTCTTGAGCGTGAAGAGTTCGAAAAGATTTTGATCGTGAATGGTATTATGCCAAAGAAACTCGAGAAAGAAGTTGTTGCATAAATAAGGTAAAAGGAAACACCTCTATTTTTTGTTGACGGATAAAGAAGCTTATGACGGTTTCAGTCTTTGTCGTTTTTTGTATATGATATGATTTTGAGTTACGAAACCCTTGTTTTCCGTCATTGCGAGACACGAAGCTGAACTAGCAAGTTCACGTCTTGGACGCTATCTAGAGCAAAGAATTCTGGATTGCCACGAATGAGTACATTCTCGCAATGACGGTGCGGGGGAGCGTAGATGCGACTCCGTGTTGGGTGTCATTGCGAGGTACGAAGCAATCCATGGCTCAGTACTGATGGCGCCCAAGACGTGAATTTGCTAAAGTTTATGGTTAAGCTTCCACCCAAGGCGTGATTTTGCTAATTCAGATTTTGCTAAATCAACCACGAAGCTTATAATGACAAATGAGGAACGTGTGGAAAAGTAGCCTTTTGTACAACGTCCGAGTGCCGTCATTATATGTACTCATATAATGACAAATGAGGAACGTGTGGAAAAGTAGCCTTTTGTACAACGTCCGAGT
>JAVHQE010000017.1:0-5785 GCA_036170975.1 Minisyncoccota bacterium
CAGCGGACTCTTAATCCGTTTGTCGCAGGTTCGATCCCCGCACGACCCACCAAATTAAAGCCTATAATTCAATGAGTTATAGGCTTTATTCTTTTATACGTGTGATTAAAAAATAAGCAAATTTTAGCCAGTTTTGTCTCCAGATGTCTCTAAATTGTCCCCAAAATTCCCGACCATTCCCGCCTTCCCCGTCTCTGAATTGTCTCCGTTGCCATTTTTTTATCTGTTTTGAGAATTGCGGGAATTTGTGTTAATGTTTCTTTGCGTCAGTATGCACGTCGTAATTTATTGATTGGTGACGGAGACATCGAGTGCCTGCCAAGCACCGCCAGCGAGGGGAGGCGAAAACCCGCTGGATGCTTTTTCTCATGTAGTGCTGCAAGCTGGCAGCGCGGCTGAGACGACGCGGACCTATAAACTGCGAGTATCTGTTGGAAAAATTGCAACTTTGCCAGTCCCGTGGGACGCTCAATCAAAGTCAGCCACCAACGTAATCGCCGCAAAAACTTTCAGCGTGATTTATCTTTATTCAGCCTTTCGCCACGGACGAAATTTGGCTGTTAAGGAAAAATCATGCCTATTACACAATCCCCGATTTATATCACTTTTCGTGACATTTCAGAACTCATTCCGATAGCTGAAAAAACGCTCTACAACAAGGCAACGCGGAACGAACTCCCTTTCCCGACCGTTCTAGTAATGAGCAAAAGGGCGGTCAAAAAGACCGATTTTGATGCTTACCTAGCAAGCCTCTCGCCTGTTCAAATTCCTCCAGTTGTCGCGCAAACCACGCCTAAAAAGCGCGGTCGTGGTCGCCCAAGCAATCAAGAACGGGCAGCAAGAACGGAGGCTGCAAAATGAGCATCATTAGAACCCATACGAAAAGGTGGGAGTCAGTCCCACGGGCGGCGTTTGAAGACCTTCGCCTATCGCTTGAAGCTCGCGGATTACTCGGCTGGCTCTTAACTAGACCAGCAAATTGGTCTGTTCGTGTCGCGCCCATGCTTGCTCTCACAGGCACGAGCAAGCGCAGATGGCCCAGAATTCGTGACGAATTAGCTGCCGTCGGTTACTTGGAAATAACCAGAACAAAAGCTCCCGACGGCAAAATTATTTGGCTGTTTGACGTGTACAGCCAACCCAGTCGCAAGTTGAAGCAGTGATTTTGACTTTGCCCTTCGCTTTACACAAAGGTCGCCGCAGGCACCTTTTTGCTTCTATTGTCCGCGCCATTTTCAGAATTTGTTGACGGTTCTGCGATAGAGCCGATAGCATTTTTAATAGTTGTTAGCTGGTTTAGCCAGCCTACCCCGTGTCGAACAAATACCTGCGGTATTTCTTCTCGCGGGGCTGGTAAGGGGGATACCCCCTTAACCCCCAAAAAACCAAAATCAAGGACAAAACAAAATGCCGAATCCAGAACATAAAACTGAAAGACTTGCTTTCCGCTTGCCTGCTGACACTGCTGCAAAGTGGCGCAAGTTGGCAGCCGAACAGAATTTGTCACTATCCGATTTTGTCCGTGGTCGAGTTGATTCTGGTTCTATCAAACATAGAAAAAGAAAAAGTTTTGTTGCTGCCGACCCTGCACTTCTAAGACAAATTGCAATGCTCGGAAATAATCTAAATCAGATTGCCAGATATGTGAACGAAAAAAAATCAGCCGCCGATACTTTTTCAATCGTCGCTCGGTTAATCCAAATTCGGAATGACCTTGATAAATTGTTACCGCAGGATGGTGACTAAAATGCACATAAAATTTTTAGACCACGGAACTGGGTCCGGTAAAAAAGCCGCCGAATACTTGACTGGCGACATTGACCATAACGGTATTGTCCGTACAGAAGTTAAGGTTTTAAGAGGCAGTCCAGAATTGGTCGGCAAGGTTGCCGACTCGCTATCCTTCAAACAAAAATACACCAGCGGCGTAATTGCGTGGGCTCCATCGGATAATCCAACTGACGCTCAAATTTCAGAAGTCTTAAACGACTTTGAAAAGCTAGCTTTTGCCGGAATGTCACCCGACCGGTTCTCTCACTCTGCAATACTACACAGGGAAGAAAACGGCGGATGCCACGTCCATATTTTTGTTGCGCGTGTTGACCTATTGACTGGCAAAAGTTTCAACATTGCTCCCCCCGGCTGGCAAAAAAACTTTGATTCTCTAAGGGATAAATTCAATCTGGAACATGGATGGGCGCGCCCCGATGACCCTACAAGAAGTAGGCTCATTCAGCCTAAATACTCCGCTCTAGTGGACGCTTCAAATCTTCGTGCTGGCTTGAAAGTTGAGCCTGATTCTAGGCAGTTGATAACCAAATACTTGACACAAAGAATCGCGGTCGGGATTGTCACCGACCGCCCGTCATTACTGGCTTCATTGAGCGACGCAGGGTTTTCGATTAACCGAGAAGGTAACGATTATGTCTCAATAAAAGATTCTGAAACAGGAGTGAAACTAAGACTTAAAGGAGCAATTTATGAACGAGAATTTGACGCAAAAAAATTTAGCCAGCAGGCTGAAAACGCAGATGGAGCAGGAAACGAAAATGCTAACAGAGCATCAAGCGAGGTTGCAAAAACACTTGATGAATCAAACAAAAGTTTGCTTGAGCAATCACGAGCAAACTTTGAAAAAGCTATCAGCAGACTCGCTGAATACAACCAAGCTCGTTATCAATCAGCACCTGAAAAGTTTGGCAAAAATGATTTGGTTGCCGTTGATAGTGACGATAGCAGTTTGCTCGTTGGTGATATTCCTGACCTGGCTCTATTTGCCGAGCCAGATGTTCAGCCTGCAAACCGACGTGATGAAAATGAGCGACGGTCAATCATACCTAGTAATCACGAATCCTCAATGGACGATGTGTGGTCAAAACCCTTGCAAAAAAATGGAGAATTGAAAAATGAAAACAGAGATGGAAACGATGTTGATGCAAGCATTAGAGAAATTGAGCAGCGAGTCGATAAAGCGCGAGAGCGAGCTGACCACTCGTTTGCAGAATTACGAAAAGCACTTGACCAACACGAACAAGCAAATTCTCAACTTGGAAAATCAGTTGAAGACATTAAGATGGGAGCTGGCGAAATGATTAAAAATAATTCAGACGAACTTGAAATCTTCAAGTCACAACTCTCGCTAACCGAGTACGCGCAAGCGTTCGGCTATAGTATTGTGAAAAATAAAAGTAGCAAGAATTCCCATTTTTTAGAGGACGGCGGCGGCGATAAAATTATTGTGGCGAGAGGTAAAGACGGTCACGATATTTACTGTAGTACGAAAGACGTAAACGATAGCGGCAGCATCATCGACTTCGTTCAGCACCGCCAGAAATTAAATCTTGGGCAAGTCAGGAAAGAATTGCGTCCTTGGGCTGGCTTGAAGGGCCCCAGAGTTGAATCTATTAAGCGCAGAAAGCCAGTGAACGAAAGGCTCGAAAGACCTTTGCCACTGGAAAAAGACAGGATTAAATTGCTTCAGAATTATCACCAGTTGACGGAATACAACGGAAAATATTTAAGTCAACAAAGAGGACTTTCGGCTGACACTTTGAAAGCGTTTGCTGGCGAGGTCAAGCAGGATAAAAAAGGTAATACTGTTTTCGTACACAAGGACGGGGATGGCGAGGTGACAGGTTGGGAAGCTAAGAACGCTGGATTCACTGGTTTTTCTAGTGGCGGCGAGAAGTCACTTTTCCGCTGCCAGCCTGACGCTGGCGAGGTCAAGCGGGTGATTGTCTGTGAGTCGAGTATTGACGCAATGTCTTACCACCAACTCAAAGGGCGGGAAGGCGACCTTTATGTATCGTTTGGAGGCGGTATGTCGTCAGCGCAGGAAGAGCAGCTTAAAGGCTTGCTGGCTGGCTTGCCGAGGGCTTCTGTGCTGGTAGCTACCGACCGCGACCAGCAAGGTGACAAGTACGCTGAAACTATCAAAGGCTGGAAACCGTCAGCAATAAGGGATTTGCCAGCTAAAAAGGACTGGAATGAAGACTTGCTGTCGGAGAAGGAGAAAAGCAGGGTTGAAAATAGAGATGCGGAATCGCTTAGGATGCGCTAGGAGGGGTCTAATTGCTCTCCCCTCCCTACTGCCCATGTCTGACTAGCCTAACGGGTGTCTGACGGCAATTTCACCATCCTCACGGTTTGTATGTATGGTAAATGCATCGATGCAAAGCGTGAGGATATTGTAAACAAGAAAGATACTAGATTAAATAAAAGCACGGATGAGCCTGACACACTCCGTTCCTGTCTCATCAAAACCCTTCTGCGGAAACATCCAAGCTCAAAGCCTGCGCGCTACGCTTGCCTACGCGCTGCGCTTGTTGGGGCAGTAGGGAGGGGAAGATTTTTGCCAGCCGACCAGTTTCAAATTTCCCTGGCAACCCGCCGAAGCCGAAGCCGAAGCCGAAGCCGAAGGCGAAGGCGAAGGCGAAGGCGAAGGCGAAGGCGAAGGCGAAGGCGAAGGCGCAGGGGATAGCGAAGCGTGCGGGGTATGTCTAGCTAACTTACCTTAATTTTATTGAGCATACAGACCAAATCCTCATTATCAGGATGAAAGTATCTCGTCAGCATCTTAGGGTCGCGATGCCCCGTTATTTTCATTACCTCATGCATCGCCATCACTTTTGCCATTCTGCTTGTCGCCTCATGCCTTAAATCGTGAAATCGCAAATCTTTAAATATTTTTTCGTCAGGCTGAATGCCAGCGCGCACACAATCGAATTCATAATTTTTTCTTGCTCTTGCCAGCCCCCTAGTCCACGCCTGAACGACCGCGACCTGATTCGTATCAAAAATTTTTCCGCTTATGCAGCGCGGTAAACTATTTAATATTTTCCCAGCAGCAGCCGAAACCGGAACTTTCCTCGACGTTCCGTTTTTTGTATCAGCTAGGAAAATCACATTGTCGCCAATGTCCGACCAGTTCATTTGTAGCAATTCTCCCTGTCTCATTGCCGTCTCAATTGCAAGCTGGGCGAGCGGTTTTAGCCATATATTTCGGGACTTTCCGAGCGATTCCATTAGCTTTGATTCTTCGCCTTGCAAGAATCGTCTTTCCCGTGAATTGTTGACTGTAGGCTTGCTTACGTCTTCAATCGGATTTGGTATTTTAATCTCCCACTCTTTCCTGCACACCGTAAACAGATGTGAAATCAAAGCCAAATCTTTTACAAGCGTTGAGGGCAATACCGTTTTCAATCTATCGTCGCGCCACTTAGCAAAGTCACTCGACTTCAAAGACGCAAGCGAACGACTTGACAATTTATCCTTGAGCCAGAAATTGATTCTGACCTTTTCCTGAACTTTTCCTTTCTTGGCTGGAGTTATCTCCAGCGCGTACCGCGCAAGTGCTTCTGCTAAAGTTGTATTTTCCGCCGCAGTCCTATCAACGAATATCCCTCTATCCATCTTGTTTTCTAGGTCGCGCGCCCACATTTCAGCGTCTGTTTTGCGTTCAAATGTTCTCGATTGAACTGGATACCCTTTACGTCTAATTTTCGCTTGCCAGTTGCCGTTTTTCCTAGTTTCAAAAGTAGCCATATATTTAATTAAACTGTCTCCAAAATGTCTCCAATCGCAGTTTAATTAAATTGTAATGACCTGTAAAGCCTTATCTGACAAGGGTTTATAAAAAAACTAATTACGCACTCTTAATCCGTTTGTCGCAGGTTCGATTCCCGCACGACCCACCAATACAAAAGCCCCTCAGTAATGCGGGGCTTTTGCATTGGTGGTGCTATCTTTACTTATTTAGACAAAACTTATCTGGACAAATAATCGC
>JAVHQE010000018.1:0-5753 GCA_036170975.1 Minisyncoccota bacterium
TGCCTCGCTGAGCCATTGAGCATACAAAATAGATGTACGGAGCAACATCTTGTTTAATAATTAAAATCTCATGGTTATAATTCATATTATTTATTCAACAAAGAAATCCTCATCAATCTCCTTTATTTTATAAGTAGTTTTTGTCTGCACTCCAATATCATAATTAATCATCAAATCTACTAATTTTATACCGTCAATTAGTATAATTTTATGATTATGATCATCATGCGCCTTTTTAATCGCGGATTGATCAAAGCTTGATGTTGTCACGAAGATTCCCTTACTTACATCTCCACTCATAGCACCAATAAAATTTCTAATTTCTTTCTCTCCAACATTGTTTTGTGTATATCTTTTTGCTTGAGTATAAATTCTATCTAGACCAAGTTTATCCTGACTAATTATTCCATCAATACCACCATCACCACTCTTTGGGGTTTCCTCAAAATCTCCGTAACCCATTTTTTTAAAAAGTATCAAGATAATTTTTTCAAAATAATACGGATTAGACTCCTTTAGTTTTTTCAAAAGTTCATCTTTAAGTGATTTTCCAATTTCATTAAATCCTTGATCTATTTTGTCCTGTGGGGTATCGGATGATATTTCTAGACTCTTTAAATTCTCATCATCCTCCTTTTTATTATTTTTAAAATCCAAAAACTCTTCATACTTTGCCAAATTTTCTAAAGTGATCTCTTTTTCTATTGATTTTGATTTTAACAATTTAAGACCATTATCACTAATTTTTATAAAACCTCTTCTCGTATTCAAAACAAGTCCGGCTTTGCTTAAATAAGTCCTTGCCCACATTAACCTATCATGAAATCTTGTATATCCATTAGATACAATTTCGCTTTTCTGATCTTCAGATAATTCAAAATACTTATCACGAATTTTATCTGATATTTCCTTTACGTTATATTCAGACCCATCTTTAATCCAATCAAGAATAGGGAACATTATTTCATTGAATTTCGGCATCATTTTCATAATTTTATTTAACGAAATAATCCAAAGGTTTCTTGTATAGTTTTGCAAACTCCTTGAGTTGCAAAACATCAAATCGCCTCTGTCCCGATTCTATTTTAGAAACATAAGACTGAGTCTTGCCGAGTTTCTCTGCAACTTCAACCTGTCCGAGACCAGCTTCAGTACGCGCTTGTTTCAAGCGCTCAACGATTGCATTATGGTCTTTTGTATAAATTGCTCTTGGCATTACTCCTCTAGTATAATATTCCATTGTGTATTATTCCAAACTGCCATATAATGTACTCATGATGTCCGCCCCGAATTCCCCCAAAACAAAAAGAGGAGCAAATGGAAAATTCCTCCCCAAACCCCTCCTTTTCCATTTGCGACTTCCGAATTTAAAAACAAATGAGCCGAAGTTTTGCAAAATCCTCTTCTTACAGAAGCTGTACACCTTTTGGCTTGAGTACAAGCTCAAAAGGTCTTGCGAAAGTGTCCCACACTTTCTCACCCCGCAAAATAGTTTTGCCAAAACTTCGTCCGCATTGTTCCGCCACCTGCCCGAATACTTGGAGGGCAGAACCCCTTCACCAGTTCCTTCCTCCGCATGAGAATCGAATATAACAACAAAAACTCTTTTTTCTTTTCTTATATTTTGAGAATGAACACTGTTTTCATTTGAACCCCAACGAAAAATCAAATCTTTACTAGGGGTGGGTGCTACAGGTGTATTCCATGGTGAGCCATCACTACATACCGTTGCGATGGTCATGTATTTCATATCTTTCAGTATTTTTGTTGCACTCTCAATGTGTCTTTTTTTCATATTAACCATTTAGTTATTCTTTCCGCCATAACTTGTTCTTTTCCGAAGTAACTATGGGGTGCGCCTTCGATAATATCAATTTCAAAACTTGGAGCATTACTGGCTTTACTTTTTATTACTTCTAAAGCTTCTTGTTGAGGAAGGATGGCGGCATCATCTTTTTCACCAAGAAAAGCAAGAGTTGGTATTTTAATTTCTGAAAGTAAAGATGGCTTTGTTTTATCGTAGGTACTGAAAATATCAACTGGATTATCGCGAGTGTTCAAATCTACATATGTGTTTGCAGATAAATGATACCAGTCCCAAATTTTTACAGGTAATAACTCTTCGCCCCGCCCTTCCGAAATCATCTTTTGAGACTGAGCAAGTAAATCTTTATGATTACTTCCTTCTTCCGCTAAACCAATCATGTCTGGTGGAGACATGAGGACTAATTTTTTAACTCTTTGATCTTGAGATTTGGCTATATAATAGACAACTTTTACTGCTCCCAAACTATGACCGCATAATATTACTTCTTCATATCCATTTTTTTGAAGGTAATCTATGGCTGGTTTAATATCCAACACACATTCTTCAAATTTTTCGTAAGCGTCTCCAATTCTCTTATATTTTTCTTCTGAGCCAGCAATTGGAAAATCAGCAACAATATCGTGACCACGAGTATTTATACTTAAAAAGGCATAACCTGCATTAGTGAGATTTTCAACCATAACATCAATAAATCTATTCTCATAGAAATTTCCACCCATACCGTGTATGTGTAAATAAGCTTTTTGACTTGAACCAGTTGGTTTGCAGATCAAGCCTTGGAGAATCAATTTATCTTCAGTTGTAAACCTAATAAATTCTGCATTCATGATCATATAATAACAAAAAATCACTGATTTTTGAATTCAGTGATTTTTTGCTCTTGAATACTGCTCTCAGCAGGTATGCGGTGGCGGAATAGGTACTTGAGCCATTT
This sequence comes from Minisyncoccota bacterium, assembly GCA_036170975.1. Taxonomy (GTDB): domain Bacteria; phylum Patescibacteriota; class Minisyncoccia; order Phycocordibacterales; family UBA1550; genus UBA1550. The sequence continues at coordinate 2,763 of JAVHQE010000018.1, forward strand.
CGACCCTCCTCGGAGTCCGAAACTATCTCAAGCTGGCTGGGAGACTAAGAATCGAACTTAGATTCACGGCTTCAAAGGCCGCTGTCCTACCATTAGACGATCTCCCAAAGTTATTTAATTTTACACACATTCCTTAATCTCCTCAATATTCTACGCTTTGCTATCTCTTGTAGATTGCTTCAAGTATTCGCAATGACAGATACTAAGGATTTACTATTGCACTGATGCAGAATACACCAAAAAGGGCTCTTAGGCAACGGGTTGCTTCTCTGCACTTTCAACAAGACTTAAAAGTGCGAGCTCAAGCGGTAATGTTTGAATTGTTGCGTTACGTAAGTTGGTATACACTCCCAGGAAAACCAAAAGCTCTTTTGAGGACAATGTCTTGACCGACTCCTTTGCAAGCTTCTCAAGAAATGCAAAATCTTCATCAGAAGAATTTGCGCGTACTTCATTTTTCATCGCAGGGGCAAAACGAAGCAAAAGTACAAAGCGTATTTTACGCACCACAAGGTCAAGAAAAACTTTTATATCGCTCAGGGCACTCACCGTATTTAATACCTGCACTCCTCTCTCAAAATTACGCTCAACAATAGCGGAAATGAAGTCATTAACGGCGCGCGCACTCGGCGCGCCGAGCACTGCCTCTACTTCTTCGGGGGTTATTTTTTTATCAGCGGATGAATAGAGCACTTTTTGCAATGTACCGAGCGTATCTCGAAACGACCCATCACCCAAAAGCGCAATCAAGTCTGACGAAGCAGGCGCAAGATCGTAGCCTTCTTTTTTTGCTACCCCTTCGACGAACTTCTGCAAGATTACCTGTGTGGGTTTTTTGAAATGAAAACTCTGACAACGAGAAACAACTGTTTCGGGGAGTTTCCCCTCTTCTGTCGTTGCAAGGATGAACACTACATGCTGTGGTGGCTCCTCAAGGGTCTTCAAGAGCGCATTGAATGCACCTTTACTCAACATGTGCACTTCATCGATAATATACACTTTGAACTTTGAATGCAGTGGCATGGTATGCACTGCATCGCGAAGCGCGCGTATATCATCCACTCCTCCGTTTGACGCTGCATCTATTTCATACACGTCATCGTTATGCACGCCAATAGACCGCGCAAAAATACGTGCAAGAGAAGTTTTGCCAGTACCACGAGAACCTGAAAAAAGGTACGCATGCCCCACGGAGTCTTCCTTGATCGCCCCCTCAAGGGTTTTCACAATTTGTTCCTGCCCTACCACTTCGGCAAAAGTTTGTGGGCGGTATTTACGATAGAGAGCGAGATTTGCGGACATGAAAAGAGTATAGCAGAAATGCACAGTCGGCTCAAAATTTATATAAAAAAGCCCCCGTAGGCGGGGGTTCTTGAGTATCTAGATAACGTACCTCAACATTCTTTCGTAGAAATCAGGGTGAGGGGACTTCCCTTTTCTTTTTAACTCTGCAAACTCTGCTTCGTCAGCAAGATTTAAGACCTTGACTCGTAATGGTTTTAGGTTTAAGACTTCCTTTTCGCGTTGTTTTTGCAAAAGGACAATGGCGTCAAGAAGTGAGTAGTCGACTCTTCTTGCGTCATCATCCAACAACCTCGAATCCAGAATTTCAATTTGCCACTCAATTTCTTGAAGGCGCTTTAAGGCTATTGCTTCTTCAATAAATGCCAAACAATGACTACACTCCTTGTTGTTTGTTTCAGGTTTTAGAACAATCGGTATTGTTCTCCCGTCACGATCACTCGTGAGCATCTCCTCCTTATAACACTTGGTACAAGTAGGTAGTCTTTGCATAACACACCTACCTTTCTATAATCTATAAAATTTGTCCTTGTATAGGTTAGCATACAAACAAGTAAGAATACAAATTATTATAATTTTAAAAAATCACGCGCTATGTTCTCCACCTCGTCTGCATTTTTTGCGTCCATGAGAAGTACTCGCAACTCTTTCGCTCCGTCAAAACCGTTCACGTACGCTTTGTAGTGCTTCTTCATAATTGCAAAACTTTTTATATCCCCCAGCAATTTTTCATAAAGATGGGTATGCTCAATCATAATTTCAAATTTTTCAGCAAGCGTTGGTGGTACGGTGCGCGCTTGGTCAAAAAACCACGGCGTTCCAAAGATAGCTCGCCCAACCATTATTCCATCCGCACCCGTTGCTACTGCTTTTTCTTTTCCATCGGCAATACTCTGCACATCACCGTTCCCTATGATAAGGGTACCTGTCCCCTCTGCGAGCTCTACAGCGCGCTTCACGAGCTCCCACCGCGCAGGCACAAGGGATAAGTCTTTGCGCGTGCGCGCATGTACCGTAATCACGGCGGGCTTTGTTTCAAGGATTGCACCAATCCACTCATCGAGAACTTCCTTGTTATACCCAACGCGTGTTTTTACTGATACGGGCAAATCTCCCGCACCCGCCATCACTGCACGAATGATTGCTTGTGCATGTTTAATATTTTTCATATGCGAAGCACCCGCACCCTGTTTCTCGATACTCTTATCAGGGCATCCCATGTTGATATCAATGCCATCAAAGCCAAGCTCGCGAATAAGCTCGGCAGTCTTTTGCATATTCTCTAGGTTCGAGCCAAAAATCTGTGCAACGATGGGATGCTCGCCTTTTGAAAACGCAAGGTCGCGCTTCAAGACTTCACGTCCTGCACTGCAGAGACCATCAGCAGAGACAAATTCTGTCCAAAATACGTCGGGTCCACCACCCGCCTTTCCGTGCCGACTATATTTCGCGATCATTTGCCGAAATACCGCATCCGTCACATCCGCCATAGGAGCAACCACAAAAAAAGGCTTCGAGAGCTTCGCCCAAAACCCAAGGTTTATGTCTTTATCATTGCTTGTATTCATGTAAAAGTTACTTTAACACATATGAGGGAGTTGGTGCCATAGACCAAAAAAGAGTGGCGTGCTAAATTAAAGTAGGATAACCACTAAGGAGCACTATCATGTCTTCACTGTTTGGAAGTAG
>JAVHQE010000019.1:0-3360 GCA_036170975.1 Minisyncoccota bacterium
CCGCCCTTCGCGAAAGCGAAGGGCGGTTCTCTGTTTTTGTATTACGCAAGTGTATAGCGCGACCATCTCCTCTCTCCAAATTTCTTAAGGACACCACTATCGGACATTGCAAGAAGTTCACGCTGTATCGTCTTCTCGGACAAATCTGGGAAGTGCGCAACAATGTCCTTTATTGCGACTTCACGGTTGTCCTTTATCAATTTTAAAATTTGTGCCCGCCTGCTTTGTTTGGCAACTTCAGTGTTCGCACGAGTGTTCGAAGGCAAATGAGACTTCGCATCTTCTGTCTTCACGATTACTCCTTTTGTTTTGCTATCGGACATTTCAGATGTTCTCTGGGGTACACTATGTCCTTTAGAAAAATGTTCCGCCTCATGGTTATGCTGTCGTGTATTTGTGTCCGAAGTTTTAAGAATGGGATCTGGGTTCATTCCTCTTTCTGGAGCGCTGAAGAATGTGTCACCGAGAATCGTATTCGTGGAAGATTCTTGTGAATCTTTTTTTGCCACTACTGCATTCCGAAGTGAAACATACTCCTGTTTCAAAATAGTAAAATTCATTTCAGAAACAAGTCCGGCAATAAGTGCTATTTCAAGAAGGGAGAGCGTCTCGTTTATGTTCTCTTGAATAATCTCAAAAACTTTTTTTTCACCCCCGCGCGTAATTCGACTCCCTGCAAAAAATTCTTTGAGGAGGGTCAGTGAGAGATCTCTCAGGCGTAACTTCATAGGCTCGTTGTCCGATAGGAAATCCGTGACGAGATAAATCGCCGTTGCAAGGCGTTCACTCTTTTTTGAGAACAAGGTATCAAAAAGATTTGAAGAAGGATTGCCAGCTTGTACAGCGTTACGATGTCCAATAAGAAGTCCTGTATTACTGCCCTGTGATGCAAAAAGTCTCTCTTCTCTTGTGTCTTTTTTGATGTCCATTTGTTTATGTCTTTTATGTGTCCTTTATGACTAGAAATGTCTTTTACGACTATTATTTTTTTGTATGTCCATTATATAACGGACATACAAAAAAAGTCAATGATTTTCAATGTCTTTTACATATTTCCATTTGGGAATACCTCTATTTTCTGGTACTATATCTTGATATACACTTATGGCAAAAGATATTCGCACCAACAAAAGAAACGGGAAGGAAACGATCATAAAAAAAGTAACTAAAATAAAACAAGAGAGTCCTGGACCTTCGTTCCGTTTTTCTTTTCTCGATGGTCTCTCTGATGAGACGCGTCATAGTGTGATTGCAATCCTCTTTTTTGTTATCGGTATCTTTTTCCTCGTCGCACCGTTTGGAAAAGGTGGCCTTATGGGCTCCTCTATTTATGGTGGATTCCAATACCTCCTTGGAGTGGGATACTTTGCCCTCCCCCTTCTCCTCTTCCTCCTTGGTATTTCTTTCTTTCGCGAATCACGTCCCAACATTGCGATGACCGCGAGTGTTGGTGCTTTTCTTTTTCTTTTTTCCGTTCTTGGTCTCGTTAATATCTTCTCGGGTGATGCCGAAGGAGGTATCCTTGGGCAAGCAGTATCCTACCCTCTTGTTAAACTTTTTGATACTTACATTGCGACGCTCTTTCTTATTTCCTTTCTCGCAATATCATTCCTCATTATGTTCAACACCAAACCAAATTTTGGAGCACTTTTCTTTTGGCGGAAAAAATCAGAGGAGGTAGATGAGGACGAAGATATTCAAATAAAAGAAAACGAGGACACCAAACAGAAGCCCAGTGATATAAAACAAGAGCAACTCATCGAAGACGAGAAGCCTTCGAAGCTTGCGCAAGTTGTAGCAAAGATAAAAGATTCGCCCAAGAAAAACGAAGGGATGGGCGAAGGGATGCCTCTTAATCAAGTGATGAACACCGCATACACTCCTCCCCCACTTTCGATACTTCAAGGTGACCGTGGTAAGCCTGGCGTCGGTGATATTAAAGCAAATGCAAATATCATAAAACGTACGCTCTCACAATACGGTATCACGGTTGAGATGGACGAGGTTTCCATCGGGCCATCGGTAACACGCTACGCACTGAAGCCTGCCGAGGGGGTAAAACTTTCGCGTATTGCCGGACTACAGAGTGAGCTCTCGTACGCACTCGCAGCGCACCCTATTCGTATCGAAGCACCAATCCCCGGACAGTCGCTCGTCGGTATTGAAGTACCAAACTCTACGAAAACCGTCGTCGGTCTTCGTACACTCTTTTCATCCGATGAGTTCCTTGAATCACCAAAACATCTCCTCCTTGGACTTGGTCGCGGTATCTCCGGTAAACTCTATTTTGCTGATCTTGCAAAGATGCCTCATGTCCTCATCGCAGGTGCCACGGGTTCGGGAAAATCGGTGACGATTCATGCCATCGTAAACTCTTTGCTCTTTCGTAACGCACCCGAAAATCTTCGCTTCATTATGATCGACCCTAAGCGTGTTGAGCTGACCCTCTACAACAAAATCCCCCACCTCCTCACGCCCGTCATTACCGATGCAAAGAAAGCAATCCTCGCGCTCAAGTGGGCAGGAAAAGAAATGGATCGTCGCTACAATGTCCTCGAGTCTCATTCCGTGCGTGATATTTCTTCGTACCACAAAAACATCCTCGAGCCTGCGCTCAAGAAAATGAAAACGGGATCCATTACTGCCGAGGACATGCCTGAGCGTATGCCCTATATTGTGGTCGTCATCGATGAACTCGCCGACATTATGCAAGCCTTCCCTCGTGAACTCGAGAGTGCTATCGTGCGCCTCGCTCAAATGAGTCGTGCGGTGGGTATTCATCTCATCCTCTCAACCCAGCGTCCTTCCGTAAATGTTATCACGGGACTCATTAAAGCAAATATTCCCGCTCGTATTGCCCTCCAAGTATCCTCACAAATTGATTCACGCACGATTCTTGACGCATCAGGCGCAGAAAAGCTCCTTGGTGCGGGTGATATGCTCTATATCTCGGGAGAAATGTCCAAGCCAACTCGTATTCAATCGGCATATATGTCCGAGACAGAGCTCAAGGCTGTCGTATCATACCTTACGAGCCTTCCTGCTAATGACAATCTTCCTGATGAGATCAATCTTTCCCAAGGGAGCGTAGGGACAGATCGAGATACTATTTTTAGTTCTTCGTTTGAAGAAGACAGTGCAGATGACGATGATGACCTCTATGAAGATGCACGTATGATTGTCATTGAAGCAGGCAAAGCCTCGACTTCCTACCTCCAACGTCGTCTCAAGGTGGGCTACGCGCGCGCAGCGCGCCTCATGGACATGCTTGAAGAACGCAGTGTTATTGGCCCAGGAGATGGCGCAAAGCCTCGTACCGTGCTTGAAAAGGCAGGGACGGAAACGAATGCATAATACATA
>JAVHQE010000019.1:3460-5696 GCA_036170975.1 Minisyncoccota bacterium
TTCGTGCCTCGCAATGACGGAAATATAGGCCCCTTTCAGGCGCAAGAAAGCCTCGTACCGTGCTTGAAAAGGCAGGGACGGAAACGAATGCATAATACATATTTGGGTTGTCATTGCGAGGCACGAAGCAATCCAAGGTTTAATGCTGGATTGCTTCGTGCCTCGCAATGACGGAAATATAGGCCCCTTTCAGGCGCAAGAAAGCCTCGCACGAGTAACTCGAAAAAACTACCTAACCTATGGATGGACGGACAATAATTAAATGGATTCTTGTGGGAGTAACGGTTGCCGTTATTTTGGGATATTCGGTGTTTGCGCTCTATGGATATTTTCGTGGGCCTCGTATCCTCTTCCTTAAGCCTGAGAGCGGGTTCTCGACCTCGACACCCGTTGTTACCGTTGAGGGAAAAGCTATCCATATTGCCACGATTACCATAAATGACGCGGAAACACCAACAGACCTTGGGGGTAACTTCCAGAGTCGATTGCTCATCGCCCCAGGGTATAATATAATAAGGGTTGCGGGAAAAGATCACTATAATCGCACCGTAGAAAAAACAATTGAGATTACCCTCTTACCACAAGTCGTGGCCACGAGCACTCTGCAAATGGGGACGACAACTATTAACAATAATATATTAATAAATCAGCAAGAAAAACGATAATAGATTACTACCCCTGTTAAATCCTGCAGAGCACGGATTTCTCAAGAAATCATTTAACGGGGTGGTGATTTTCATAGTCGCTTCGCTTGTTGAAAATCAACCATGGCGTTAGCAAAAAAACCGTTAAAAGACAAGAAAGAGATGGGTGCGAACATCGAAGACACCATAAAAGCAATTCAAGCGAAATTTGGCGAAGGGGCTATTATGAAATTAGGAGATAAGCCAAAGGTTGGCGTGGATGCCATCTCTACGGGCTCTATAGGGCTCGACTATGCACTCGGCGTAGGAGGTCTTCCCCGCGGGCGTATCATCGAAATTTTTGGGCCAGAATCTTCGGGAAAGACGACGCTCTCCCTGCATGTTGTTGCTGAAGCGCAAAAGCTTGGTGGCATTTGTGCGTTTGTGGACGCAGAACACGCTATGGATCCTGACTATGCGGGCAAACTTGGGGTGAACATTAACGAGCTCCTCATTTCTCAACCTGATAATGGCGAGCAAGCGCTTGAAATTGTAGAAAGTTTAGTACGTTCGGGGAAAATGGATGTTATCGTGATTGATTCTGTGGCAGCCCTCACACCCAAGGATGAAATCGAGGGAGATATGGGTGCACACCACGTGGGGAAACAAGCACGCCTTATGTCGCAAGCACTTCGCAAGCTCACCGCTATCGTAGCAAACTCAAAGACCGTTGTTATTTTCATCAACCAAATCCGTATGCAGATTGGGGTGATGTTTGGCAACCCCGAAACGACCCCCGGAGGTAAAGCGCTCAAGTTTTACACCTCGGTTCGCCTCGATATTCGTCGTACTGCACAAATTAAAAAAGGTGAAGATGTAATTGGCGGGCGTATTAAGGTTAAAGTGGTTAAGAACAAAGTCGCCGCACCATTTAAGCAAGCAGAGTTTGACCTCCTCTATAACAAAGGTATCTCACAGGAAGGCGAAATCCTTGGTCTTGGTGAAAAATTTGATATTTTGCAAAAATCGGGTTCTTCGTATTCTTATGGTGAAGTGAAGATTGGTCGCGGGTATGACTCGGCAACCATCTTTCTTGCCGACAAAGAGAACAAAGCGGTACGCACTTCCCTCTTAAAAGAGATTCGAGAGAAACTAAAAGAGGTTGAGACTCTCTAGTCTCTAGGCAAAAGCAAACAATGAAAACAATTCAAGGCGGCTTCCTCAGGAAGTCGCCTTGTTTTTGCCTTGTTGTGGCTTTTCTTATTTTTGGGCGGTCGACGGACGACTGCCCTTATAACATGTCACTCTGCATATACCCCAACGCAGTACACTGCGGAGGCCCTTACGATGCGACAACCAATGCACCCCGCAATCATCGCATAGAAAAGTATGTCGTACAAAATCATGCCCACCAGGAATGTCATAGTGATATTTCCCATTTTCCTCCCCCTCCTTTGGGGTTATTGATACAGAAATTAAAAAGAACTATTTTTTTTCTTTTCCCAACCTATTCTCGTAAATACAAGTACTGGATGGATGTTGAATTAGGTAGTTTACTTTACTTAATTCAACATGTCAACCCCTTTGCTTTTTCTAAAAAAGCGAGTAAAATA
>JAVHQE010000020.1:0-24558 GCA_036170975.1 Minisyncoccota bacterium
GATATGGAGCGGTAGCGGAATGAGGGGACAGCTCTGCTGCGGGGAGGTTCATTGTTTTTTGTCCCGCCGAAAGGTTTTTGAGGCGAAGCCCAAGCAGGCGGGCAAACGGGCAAAAAGGAAGGGGGTTGGAGAAGAGGAATTTTTGCCCGCTTGCTTCCGTTCCTGCTCCGTTTGAGCAAAGGGTGTGGCGAGCGATGGCGGGGCTGGCTTCCTTATTGGGGGTTTTCCTCAAAAAATGTTCGAACTTTGTCCAAAAAACACCGCCAAAATTCGGAATCGGAATTGGAAGCCAAAATGGGGTCGGCGCGAAGCGCCGTCTGTTCCGCCTGTTTTTTCATAGTTATCTCCCGCACGCCCCACTTGCCCACAATCCTTTTTCTTGCGTGCGGGCAGTTTGTTCTGTTTTCTTAAATTCGGTTTGGTGGCGATAGGGGACATGATGGGTGTATTCATAACCGTACCCACCTGCGATTATTTTTTCATTTATGAGTGTGCCGTCAGTGAGGAACACATAGCGAAGAAGTCTGCCGTATTTGTCACGATTGTCTTGTGAAGGGTCGGATTCCAAGCGTACCTGCTGGTTCGTGAGAAGCGACTTGGTGAACGCGCTTGCTTCTTTGCCGAAACATTCAACAGGGCGACGAGGGTCAACGGTCTCGGGAGTATTTATACCAATAAGGCGTATTTTTTCTTGCGCGCCGTTTATTTGCACAACAATAGTATCGCCATCAACGACACGAGTAACTAAGAAGAGGGATGGGTCGGAGGTGTTTGTTGGTAGGGGGGTGGGCGCGGAGTTTTTTATTGGGACATTCAAAAACTCCGCGCTGGTGCCTACACCGAGAGGAAATCTCTGGGTTGCGATCGCCATAAAAACTATAAAAATCGCCCATATGAGCCATTTACGCATAGTACTATTATACGCTTTTTATTATATTTCTCGCACGATTTTTAAGCTATAGTCGTATAATATACTATAGTATATTATACGACTATAGTGCTGGGTGGTTACCCCAACTTGGAAACCGGGTTTCCAAGTTGGCGCCCCGTTTGTTCAAAAATTTGCAAAAAATCATCTTATCTGGTAGAGTTGCTCATTATGAAGAAAGAAATCCACCCAGCATACCATGCTCAGTCAAAGGTTACTTGTTCTTGCGGTGACAAATTTACCGTTGGTTCAGTGCTTCCCGAAATTAATGTTGAAGTCTGTAGTTCATGTCACCCATTTTTTACCGGAGAGGAAAAAACTCTTGATCAAGGTGGTCGTGTAGAACGCTTCAAAAAGCGTCAGGCAGCTACGAAAAAATAGCCCCCTCAAAAAGAAAACTCGTTGATTTGTTCTGCGAGTTTTCTTTTTGCGTGTTACACTCTACTGGTAACTATTGACTATCTACTATAGACTGAAGACTATCTTATATGGAACTCGAAGCTTTTAAATTAAACCACAAGACAAAATATCTCGCTGATGAGTATGAGCGTCTTTTGGGTGAACGAGCGACCATAGAAGCGATGATTGCGAGCGACCCTTCTATGGCAGAACTTGGAAGTGAAGAGGTTGCAACCTTAGCAGAACAAATTGGCACTTTGCAGAAGCAAATGACAGAGATTATCGAAGGTGATAAAGAGGAAGAAGAAAAACCCAAGGAGATTATTCTCGAAGTACGTGCGGGGGCGGGCGGGGAAGAGGCGGCAATTTTTGCCCAAGACCTCGCGCTCATGTATGAATATTTCGCAGAAAAGAAGGGCTGGGGTTTTACGAAGCTTGATGAGTCTGAAAGTGAAATGGGTGGTTATAAAGAAGCCTCGTTTGAAATTAAGGGGAAGGACGCATACGACTTACTCCGTTTTGAGACGGGAGTACACCGTGTGCAACGTATTCCTGCTACAGAAAAGGCGGGGCGCATCCATACCTCTACGGCATCGGTGGTGGTGCTCCCTATTTTCCCCGTAAAACATTTTGAAATTAATCCTACTGACCTTGAAATGGAGTTTTCTCGTTCAGGTGGTGCCGGTGGTCAAAATGTGAACAAGGTTGAAACGGCAGTACGTATCATCCACAAACCAACAGGACTCGCCGTTCGTTGCACGAGTGAGCGTAGCCAGGTGAAAAATCGCGAAAAGGCGATGTCGATGCTTTTGGCGAAACTTGAGGATATTGACCGCGCAAAAAAGGAGGCGGATGTATCTCTTGACCGCAAAGGGCAGATTGGCACCGGTGATCGATCAGAAAAAATTCGTACCTACAATATCCTCCAAGACCGTATTACCGACCACCGGATCAAACAATCGTGGAGTAATGTAGAAAAAATCTTTGCAGGTAATATTGAGCCAATTTTGGACGCATGCGCAAAGGGTACCGTGGGAGATGCTGATGATGGGGAATAATTTTATATTCTGTAATTCAGATACTGGGTTGCTTCGTACCTCGCAATGACCCCCTTTTTTTCTTGTCTTTGCGAGTACTCGAAGCAATCCAGGTTTTTATGTGTATTGGTTCCAATTGCCTTGCATTCCATGGTAATTTTTGGTACTATGACGGCTTGTAGACAGGGAATAAGAAGGTAAGGCTATGAGTGTCTTCTTTCCCCTTTTAAATAATTAAAACCTAGCCAACCTAAAATCATAATGACAAAAACAGTAGACAATCACGAACTTATAACCAAAATGTTCACCGCAGGGGCGCATTTTGGCTATTCACGTTCACGACGCCATCCTTCAGTAAAGCATTTTATCTTTGGTACAAAGAATGGGGTTGAGATCATGGATCTCGAAAAGACCATCGTTGAGCTTGAAAATGCAAAGGAATTTGTAAGAACACTCGCAAAGGGCGGCAAGCAGATTCTTTTTGTGGGAACGAAAAATGAAGCAAAAAAAGCAATGGAAGATGGCGCAATGTCTGTTGATATGCCCTTTGTCGTAGAGCGTTGGGTTGGTGGCGTGCTTACGAATTTTTCTGAAATTAAAAAACGTATTGCACTTCTTGAGGACTTGCGCGACAAGCGTGAGAAGGGAGAGCTCGCAATGTATACCAAAAAGGAACGCCTTCTTATTGATAAAGACATTGAACGTCTCGAGCGCAATTTTGCTGGCGTTGTTTCTATGAAAGATATGCCCGTTGCCATGTTCGTTATCGACCCCCGCAAGGAATCAATTGCGGTCAAAGAGGCACAGTACCTTGGAATCCCTATTATCGCACTTGCAAGTTCGGACTGTAACTTGAAGGAAGTCCAGTTCGCAATTCCCGGAAACGACTCTTCTGTTTCGAGCATTACCTTCTTTGTTTCTCAAATTGCTCAGGCGTTTAAAGAGGGGAGAAACAGTCAACAATCAGCAGTTGCTAACCAGTAATCTCTATTAACAATAATAACTATTACTTATTCCAATGATTACCACTGAACAAATTAAAGAATTACGCGACCTTACAGGGGTTTCTGTTATGCAGTGTAAGAAAGCTCTTGAGGAGGCACAGGGGGATAAAGAAAAAGCCCTCCTTATTCTCCGTAAAAAGAGTAGCGATATTGCCCTTAAAAAAGGCGACCGGGAGCTTGGTGCAGGGGTCGTCCAGTCATATATTCACAGTAACAAAACAGTGGGGACACTCATAGAACTTTCGTGTGAGACTGATTTTGTAGCACGTAATGAAGAATTTGTTACCCTTGCACGTGATATCGCAATGCATATTACCGCTACTAACCCAGAGTACACCGACGAAACAGAGATTACCGAGGATGTCCGTGCAAAGGTTATTGAAATGTTTAAGAAAGAAGTTAGTGAGTCAGGGAAACCTGCTGACATTCAAGAAAAGATGATGGAAGGAAAGCTCTCTGCATACTTTGCAGAGCGTACACTCCTTGCACAGCCTTTTGTGAAGAATCCTGATCTTACCATAAAGGGGCTTATCGATGGGGCGGTGCAAAAGTTTGGTGAGAAGATTGCCGTTTCTCGTTTTGTTCGATTTACCGTAGCGAAATAAAAAAGCAGGGTAAATCACAGAGTAAGTGCGAAATTCGGTTATCGGGCATCATATTTCTATGACTGTTATTATTACATTATTTTATCTCTCACTCGTTACTATTATTGGTATGGTAGTGTGGAAGCTAATATCTCTTCGCGAGTTCAAGCTTTCGCTTATTGAAGGTATCGAAAAAGATCTTCACGGCAAGCTCTATGAGTCAATAGATGCTCTGTGGCACCTACTTCAGGCAAAATATTTTGCCCGCGCATATGCTCTCGTTCTGGCACTTTTTTATACGATTGCGCATGAGGTTCTACGGCGTACGCTTATACTTGGGCAGAAGATTAAAACCCGCCATTTAAAGCTATTTAATATGGTCAAAGGGAAGGGGGTAATTCGAAAAAAAGGTTCCGTTTCATTTTTTCTTCGAGATGTGGCAGAATACAAAGAGTCGTTGAAGGCAGAAAAGTTGTAGAATTAGCTGGAAGTGTGTATAAAAGTAGGAAGTTTAAAACAGAAATGTGCCGCCTTAGCTCAGTTGGCAAAAGAAAACAGTCAATGGTTTACAAAACCGTTGCAGAGTTAAGAAATAATGTGTATAACGTTAGGAAGTTTTAGATAACCATGTGCCGCCTTAGCTCAGTTGGCAAAAGAAAACAGTCAATGGTTTACAAAACCGTTGCAGAGTTAAGAAATAATGTGTATAACGTTAGGAAGTTTTAGATAACCATGTGCCGCCTTAGCTCAGTTGGTAGAGCAACGGTTTTGTAAACCGTAGGTCCCCGGTTCGAATCTGGGAGGCGGCTCCAAAAAGTAATAAATTTCGAGTAGTTCATTTGCATATGTTTACTGTCTATGTTTTGAGAGATACAGAAGGGAAGTTGTACAAAGGTATGACGAATAATCTTACCAGAAGACTCGCGGAACATTCTTCTGGTCATACAATAACAACAAGAAGAATGAATAACCCAAGACTTGTGTATCAAGAAGAATATGATACGTTTGTAGAAGCAAGAAAAAGGGAATTATATTTTAAATCATCAGCGGGAAGAAGATTCTTAAAAACTAAATTATTAAGTTAACTCAGTTGGTACCCGCCCGAACGACTGGGGTCGTCCAGTCGGGCGGGGAGCAACGGTTTTGTAAACCGTAGGTCCCCGGTTCGAATCTGGGAGGCGGCTCCAAATAAAACACGCGAAAGCGTGTTTTTGATTGGCCGCAACAGATATATCGAACCGCGGGTGATTAGAAAATCATGCCGTGAGGCCAAGGCAGCACTCGAAGACGAATTAGTAAATTCGGTTCTTGGAACAGGACGTAGGTTTCGAGGTTAGCAGACCGAGAGGCGAATCTGGGAGGCGGCTCCAAAATAAAAAGAGGGTGGTTTCGCGAAGCGAAACCACCCTCTTTTGTTTCCGGTATTTTTTGTGTACTATATGGATATTATGGAAGGAAACAAAGGACACCTGCACCCCGTTACTATTTTGACTGACAAGATTGCCCAGATTTTTACCGATATGGGTTTTGACGTTGCCGATGGGCCCGAGATGGAAACAGAATGGAATAATTTTGATGCTCTGAATGTTCCCCGCAATCATCCCTCACGTGATATGCAAGATACGTTTTGGATTAAAAAAGAAAAAGAAGAAGACCGCCTCGGTCGTCCTATGGGGTTTGTGCTCCGCACGCACACCTCGTCCGTGCAAATTCGTGAAATGGAGAAATGGGCACACCTTACGGACGAAGAGAAGAAAGCACAACCACTTGCACTTATTGTTCCCGGTAAGGTCTTTCGCAATGAAGCAACAGACGCTACGCACGAAGCGCAATTTCATCAAGTAGAAGGGTTGCTCGTAGGAGAAGGAGTATCGCTCGCAAACTTGAAGGCAGTTCTTGAGGCGTTCTTCTCAAAACTCTTTGAAAGAGACACGACGATTCGGATGCGCTCGTCGTTTTTCCCCTTTGTTGAACCAGGTGTTGAATTTGATATGCAATGCTTTAAGTGTGCGGGGCAAGGCTGTAATGTCTGCAAACAGACGGGATGGATTGAAATTGGTGGAGCAGGCATGGTTCATCCAAATGTTTTGAACAATTGCGGAATCAACAATCGCAACTATCAGGGGTTTGCCTTTGGGTGCGGTATGGATCGCCTTGCAATGTTGAAGTGGGGGATTGATGACGTACGCTTTCTCTATAATGGCGACTTGCGTGTCGTATCACAATTTTAATTATGAAATTCTCTTATAACTGGCTACAAGATCATATCGTTGAAAAACTTCCCCTCGTTGAACAGGTTGAGGATATTTTGTCGCGTAAGTCACTTGAGGTTGAAGATATCGCAGGCGACACGTTGGAAGTAAAAGTTCTCCCTCACCGTCAACATGATATTTTGTCCCATCGTGGGCTTGCGCGCGAGCTTGCAACACTTTTTGGATTTACGAATAAAACGAGTGAAGCTTCTGAAATCCCTGGAGACACAAAGGTCAGGGTTCCTGAGGTAGAGATAGAAGATTCGAAACGATGCTTCCGTTATGTGGCGGTTCGCGTTGATAACATTACGGTCTCGGATTCACCAACATGGCTCAAAGAAAAACTTGAATCTGTCGGACAGCGTTCGATCAACAATGTGGTTGATATTACAAACTTCATCATGAATGATATGGGGCAACCAATGCATGCGTTTGACGCGGACAAGGTTGTGGGGAAAATATCAGTGCGTGTTGCGCGCGCAGGGGAAATGATGACAACACTCGACGACCGCGCACTCACACTAGCGGGGACAGAAACGGTTATTGCCGATGACGAGGGTATTCTGGCTCTTGCGGGAGTAAAGGGAGGGAAGAAGGCTATTGTTGATAAGAATACGACCTCTGTCATTTTTGAGTCAGCAAACTTTGATGCAACCATCACGCGGAAAACCAGCGACCTGCATGCTATCCGTACTGATTCTTCAAAGAGATACGAAGCGGGGATGACTTCAGAGTTTGCACGAGAGGGAATCCTTTGCGCCATAAACCTTATTCGCGGAATAGTGCCTGACTGTCAGGTGGGTGCGCTCGTTGATCTCTATCCACGTAAAGAAGTTCACTATAAAACAGGAGTCTCTCTTGCAGAGGTCAATAGCCTTCTTGGTGGTTCATATACCACAGAAGATCTTGAGCGAACTTTCCTATCCCTAGGTTTTGTTTTTGAAAAAATAGACCCACAAGAAAAAATTAAAACTCTTGTCGAAAAGGTTGTTGGGGCTCCCTATAAACGTGGAGCGAGCGTTCTGTATGATGAAGGTACTACATTTGATTGTTCGTCACTCATTGCTTGGCTCTACAAAGAGGCAGGTATCGGCGTGCCCCGTATTTCTATTGATCAGTACGTTTTTTCACAGAGGATAGAAAAAGATGAACTTCGTTTTGGTGATCTTATTTTTGCCAATACGGGTGAGGGTAAAATCTATACAGAGTCTATTGAGTACCTTCCTAAAACTAATGTCCCCAAAGGCATTGATCATGTGGGAATGTATTTAGGGAATGAGAATGTTCTTCATGCAACAAAAGTAGTAGGCAATGTTGTTGTTGAACCCCTTGGTGAATTTTCAGAGACGAGAAAGATTGTTGGGTATGGAAGGGTAGCAAATAACCTTTCCGAGGATCGTTTTGTCGTTACGGTACCATTTGAACGCCTCGATATTCGTATCAAAGAAGATTTGGTTGAAGAGGTTGGGCGGGTGATGGGGTACGATACTATCCAGGGTGTGCTTCCCCACCTTTCCCCAAAAGGTCTTCCGCACAAACGTCTTTATTATGAAAATAAAATTAAAAAGGTTTTGCTTGGGAAGGGATTTTCTGAAATTTACACGTATACCTTTGGAGATAAAGGGGAAGTTGCCATTGTAAAAGGTCTGGCTCTCGACAAAGAAAAACTCCGCACGAATTTGGGTGACGGAGTTCTCGGAGCACTTCAGATGAATTTGCGTAATGCGCCACTTCTCGGTGTCAGCACCGTGAACGTTTTTGAATTTGGTAATGTATTTACTCATGATAAAGAGTGGCGGAGTTTTTCACTCGGCATCGATGATGGCAAAAAGAAAAGCAATTTTGTTGCCGAAGTAGGCGCACTCCTCACTAGTATCAAGGATGAACTTCGCGGGCGAGATGTTCCCTTTACGGTCCTGTCTACAAAGCCATATGTTATCGAGGTTGATTTTGATAACTATATCGAGTCTCTACCACAGCCTGTTTCTTACGAGAAGCTTGTTGAGGGGCAAATGGACATTGTTTACAAGTCATTTTCCGTATACCCATTTATGCTTCGTGATATTGCGATGTGGGCTCCCGAGGAGATTACTCAGGAAGATATCCTCGCTATTATCCGCATAGAAGGGGGAGAACTCCTTGCCCGCGCAAACCTCTTTGATGTTTTTACCAAGGAAGTCGAGGGAGTCTCGAAAACATCATACGCATTCAACCTCGTATTTTTGTCATACGAGCGTACCCTTTCTGATATTGAAATCAATGAAGTTATGAATCACATTACAGAGAAACTTTCCGCACGCGGACTTGAAGTGCGATAAGGTTATTTGCTACTAAGCCTACTTAAAAAACAAAAAAGAACGCCACTGACTATAGACGTATACGATACTATATAACCTGGTACAATATTCTCTGCATTCGCTCGAATATACAAACTCCGTGTTTGTATATCGCTCACTCATTTGAGAATAGTATATTATACGTCTATAGTCTGTAAGTGGTGTAATTTTAATTTATGATACTCAATACTCCTTACTACTCTCAATATCTGAATGTTGTTGATCCTCTGTGGCAACCGCGGGCATGTGGTGTGGTGTGTTTAAAAATACTTCTTGAGGCAAAAGGGGCGCATGTGCCACCTGTTGACACGATGATTGCTGATGGTATTGCGCTTGGTGCTTACTCCCAAAACGGCTGGATCCATGAGGGACTTCTTGCTCTGGGTGAAAAATATGGTGCAGAGCTATCTCGAAAAGAGTTTCGTAAAAAAGATGCAGACATTGAAGCTATGGGCAGATTAAATCAAGAGGGGATTGATGCGATCATTTGCTTGATTGAAAAAGGGAACCCCGTTATTGTTTCCGCGATTAAAAATTTTGAAGTGCGAGATAAATTCCACATGGTTGTCGTGGTTGGTTTTGAAAAAGAAGAAGGGGAGGTTAAAGGTTTTTATTACCATGATCCTGATCACAAAGTTCGTGGAGAAGGGAAAAATTTATTTGTACCAATTGATATTTTCCGCGCAAACTGGAGGAGAATGGTGATTTTTTAGAAAAAGAAAATCACTGGAGCTGGTCCAGTGATTTATTTCTGCCACTACTCCATGACCTGAGGTATTGGCGGTACTTTTGCAGGCTTTCCCGATCTGTCGATGAACGGGACCCCGTTATCCGATTGTTCTGGGTACATTCCATTTTGTTTTATGAAATGCTCGATTACTGAGTCAGGAAGTTTTTTACCATCCTCAGTTGTGCCCAGTCGCGGTGTTTCAAAAACATTTTCTTCAAGTCCTAGGTTTGACATTCTGCCCCTCCTTTCTCATTTTTGAAATGGTGATATTTCTATCACCCGCTGATTACAACCTGTTTATTACAGTAGCACTATTTGTAGTGTGTGTCAAGCATTTTTGCGTTCATACCCGCACACTCTTATTGCTATAGAAATTAACAAATGCTTTATGATATTCTGTCTTTGCGAGTACTCGAAGCAATCTAGTATTTGAGTCTTGTTGTTTTGGATTGCTTCGAGTACTCGCGAAGACTGGATTCCATGAGGTTTTTACACAAGGGCACGAGGGGCTACTTTTTGCGTTAGCAAAAATGCTTTGAGTTTGGTATACTATAGGTACATTTTAGATGCCTGCTATAAGGCACCTATTTAATTTATGGCAAAAAAAGAAGAAAAAACTGAAGGATATGGAGCAGATGATATTGTAGTTCTTGAAGGTCTCGAACCAGTACGAAAGCGCCCCGGTATGTATATTGGTTCTACGGGGCCCGAGGGACTTCACCATCTCGTTTGGGAAATTTTTGACAACTCACGCGATGAGGCGATGGGTGGTTTTGCAGACCATATTGAGGTGTCGCTTCTTCCTGGCAATCGTGTTCGGGTGGTAGACAATGGTCGTGGTATCCCCACAGACATTCACTCAAAGACAAAAGTTTCGGCACTCGAAACAATCATGACGACACTCCATGCGGGAGGAAAGTTTGAGGGTACGAGCTATAAAGTTTCTGGCGGTTTGCACGGAGTGGGTGCATCAGTCGTAAATGCCCTCTCTGTTTTTACAAAAGTAGAAGTACACCGTGATGGCGCGATCCATATGCAGGAATATGAGCGCGGAAAAAGAAAAGCAGCGGTAAAAAAAGTTGGCACAACAAAGTTTCAGGGTACTATCGTAACCTTTGAGCCAGACGAGATGATCTTTAAAGAGATGGGTTGGAACTGGAACCAGATTGTAGGACATCTCCGCCAGCAGGCATACCTTGTAAAAGGGCTTCAGATTGTCATTATTGATGCGCGTGAGACAGAAGAAAAACTCAAGCTCGACAATGAGGTATTCTTGACTGATTTTGAACTCGAAGTTCCTTCCGTATCTTTTTATTTTGATGGGGGACTTGTTTCCCTTGTGCGTTTTTATAATCAACATCAAAAGCCAGTACATAAGAATATTTGTTATGTAGAAAAAGAAGTAGATGACGTAATGGTAGAGGTTGCTTTTCAGTATATTGACGACATATCTTCTCGTGAACTCGCTTTTGCAAACAACATTTATAACATGGAGGGGGGTACTCATGTGACGGGTTTTCGTACCGCGCTGACGCGTCGCGTGAACGACTATGCCCGCAAGAACAACTTTCTCAAAGAGGCTGACGAAAACTTTACCGCAGACGATGTGCGCGAAGGGCTTACGTGTGCTATTTCGGTAAAAATGCGCGAAATTCAGTTCGAAGGGCAAACAAAAGGCAAGCTCGGTAGTGTGGAAGCGCGCGGTGCGGTTGAAAAAGTCTTTGGTGAAGCGCTCGGACTTTTCCTTGAAGAAAATCCTGAGGATGCAAAAGCTATTGTAAACAAAGTAATCCTTGCGCTCCGCGCGCGTAAAGCAGCAAAAGCAGCAAAGGATAGTGTTCTCCGTAAAGGCGCACTCGAGGGTCTCACACTCCCCGGGAAACTTGCTGATTGTCAGACAAACAAGGCGGAAGATTCAGAACTCTTTATTGTAGAGGGAGAATCTGCGGGTGGTTCTTCAAAACAAGGGCGTGACCGCAAGACGCAAGCGATTTTACCACTTAAGGGTAAGATTTTGAACGTAGAGCGCGCACGTCTTGATAAAATGCTCGCATCCAACGAAATCCGTTCATTGGTGGTGGCACTCGGGGTTGGTATTGGTGATGTTTTTGATCTATCAAAGCTTCGCTATCACAAGGTTATTATTGCAACCGATGCAGACGTCGACGGCGCACATATTCGGACACTTCTCCTAACGCTGTTTTATCGGTATTTTAAGCCAGTGATTGATGGTGGGTTTATTTACATTGCACAGCCCCCACTGTATAAGATTAAGAAAGGTAAAGAGATAACTTATGCCTATAGCGAGGAGGAGAAAGTTGCCCTTTTGGGAGCTGACGCAGACTTGATTGAAGTTGCCCAAGATGGAGAAGGAGGTAATGACGAGGCAGAAAAGGTTGAAGAAGAAAAAGAAGAAGAGATTGAGGAAGGAAAAACAAAGAAACCTAAAGCACCAAAAATTTCTCTTCAACGCTATAAGGGTCTCGGAGAAATGAACCCTGAAGAACTTTGGGAAACAACCATGGATCCGAAGTCACGTATTTTGAAACAGGTTACTGTTGAAGATGCCGTTGACGCAGATAAGGCTTTTGACGTCCTTATGGGTGAAGATGTTGTTGCGCGCAAGTCATTTATTCAATCGAATGCAAAGATGGCAAATATCGATGCCTAAATAGGTTCTCATAAATACTATGAACAAAAAATATCTTATTATTGTTTTGGTGATTATCATCGCAGTTCTCCTCGGGTTTTTTGTTGGCAAAAAATCAGCGGTAGCACCAGTGACGGGGGATGTGGTAAGTACCGGGGTAGTAATGACAGAAGGAACAACAACGCCACCGCTTTCGTCACCAACAAAGAAATCCACCGTAGCTCCTACTCCTAAAAAATCCTCAAGTAATGCGGTTGTTATAGAGAATGGTGCGTACGTCGTTTCTTATACGAGTTATGGCTTTAGTCCCGCGACGCTTACGATTAGCGCAGGGAAGTCAGTCCACTTTGTAAATAATTCTAATAAGGCAATGAGTATCACCTCCGTTGATCTCAACAGTAATGTATATAGTGGATTGAACCAATCCAAAACCGTAGGCAAAGGGGGGACCTATGATTTCACCTTTGTAACTGCAGGGAACTGGACGTACATTAATCGCAATAACCCCGGAGACAAAGGTTTGGTTATTGTACAGTAAGTCTCTGTACGTGGTATAATGGTTGTAGGAGTAATTAACCGTAAGTGTTTAAATAATTTTATAAAATCAATTATGAAAATAGCAAGTATCGTTCTTACATGGGTTGGTGTTATGTATCTTTTAAAAAATATTGGAATTATCCAGGCTTTTAACTGGAACATCATTTGGCCATTTTTGGTTATTATGCTAGGTTTCTCTATGAAGCACTGCAAACACTCGATGATGTGCGCCGTAGGGGGGAAATGCCCTGCATGTGAGGTAAAGAACCATAAATGTGAAGGTGAGAATTGTGGGGAATGTAAGAAATAATACTAAACAAAAAGAGCGACGCCATAGGCGTCGCTCTTTTTGTTTAGTATTAACAAATTTTCTTTTCTTTAATATCGTTAAGCGCAAATTTTATGAAGTCTTGAAGGGGGTGTGTCTCGCCTTTTTCTGTGCCACGCATTTCTACGGTTACCGTACCTGCCTCGACTTCTTTTTCACCAATGACAAGAATGAAAGGAGCCTTTTCCATTTTGGCGATACGAATACGTTTCCCAAGACTTTCATTTGAATCATCAAGTTCGACGCGGACATCAACCGCAACAAGTTCAGCAAATACTTTTTTTGCATATTCTGCGTACTTCTCGCTGATAGGAAGAATTTTTACTTGTACCGGGGAGAGCCAGAGAGGGAAGGCTCCAGCAGTGTGCTCTATGAGTGTTGACATAAAACGCTCAATAGAACCCATAATGGCGCAGTGGATCATTACGACTTGTTCTTTTTCGCCCTGCTCGTTCATACATACAAGATCGAAGTTCTTGGGCTGGTTAAAGTCGAGTTGTATTGTTGCCACTTGAAGTGTTCTTCCAATCGCGTCCTTGCTCATGAAGTCAATCTTTGGCCCATACATGGCAGCTTCACCTTTTCCGTCAATATAGGTATCAACCCCACGTTTTTTAAGGAGCGCAAGAATTGCAGATTCTGCCTTTTCCCATACCTCTTTTGTCCCAAGGTATTTTTCGAAGGTTTCGGGGTCATGGCGAGAGAAGCGTACTTGTAGATTTTCAAATCCAAATGTTTTATAAAAAGTATCAATGATATCCCAAATAGCAAACACTTCTTGCTCAATTTGGTTTTCGCGACAAAAAACGTGTGCATCATCTTGAGTGATAGATAGTACCCGAGAGAGACCAGAAAGTTCCCCCGACTGTTCATCACGGTACACCATGGTTGTTTCGCAGTAGCGTTGGGGCATATTGCGATAACTACGTTGTTCGCAGGCAAAGATTTGTGTGTGGTGAGGACAGTTCATCGGCTTCATCGCATAGAGATGCTTTTCGCGTGTCTCAATTTTGAAAAGTTCATCAGCAAATTTTTTCCAATGCCCAGAAGTTTCATAGAGATCTTTTTTGGTGATATGAGGAATGGTAACTTTTTGGAAGCCTTGTTTTTTGCGGAGTTCCCAGACATAGTCATTAAGAGCCTCGCGAATTACCGTACCTTTTGGTGTCCAAAGGGGAAGGCCAGGCCCGACAAGTTCAGAGAAGGTAAACAGCCCAAGTTCTTTACCGAGCTTTCGGTGATCACGTTTTTTTGCTTCTTCTAGTTGTACTTTGTATGCATCAAGGGTTTCGCCACTCTCAAATGCCAACCCGTAAATGCGCGTAAGCATTGGATTCTTTTCATCTCCTCGCCAGTAGGCACCTGCGGTGTGGGTGATGGTAAAACAATCTGCGGGAATTTCTTTGGTATTTTTCACATGCCCTCCACGACAGAGGTCAGTGAAGTCTCCTGTTGTGTAGAGAGTTAAACTTTTGCCCTCTGACGCAAATTCGTTAATGAGTTCAG
This sequence comes from Minisyncoccota bacterium, assembly GCA_036170975.1. Taxonomy (GTDB): domain Bacteria; phylum Patescibacteriota; class Minisyncoccia; order Phycocordibacterales; family UBA1550; genus UBA1550. The sequence goes on from JAVHQE010000020.1 coordinate 14,292, forward strand.
TTTTGTAGGGTTGATCTACAAAACGTTTTTTTGCATCTTCTACGGAAGCCTCGCGCCCTTCAAAAGGAAGTCCTCTGTTTACCATTTTGCGCATTGCTTTTTCAAATCCTTTCAAGTCTTCTGGAGTAGGGGTATAACCGTTTGAGAATTCAAAGTCATAATAAAATCCGTTATCAATAACGGGGCCAATAGCGAGCTTTACCCCCGGATCTTTTTCGAGTACGGCGATAGCGAGCAAGTGCGCCAATGAATGGCGGATATTGTGCAGTTGTTCAGGGTTGTTATTTTCCATATCGTTTCATTCTACCATTTTTTACCTATTTTCAAAGGTTTTTTAGGGTAACCCCTCACCCCTATACAAAAATCCTCTATAAACCTAGTCTTTGCGAGGAAGTAATCTGACGAAGCAATCCATGGTTTAGTGATTAACTCCTGGATTGCTTCACTTCGTTCGCAAAGACAGGCTTATAGGGGCGAGGGGTTACTTTTTAGGCATGTGAAAGTTTCATTGGCTGGAGATAGTTTGAGACTACCACTGGTGGATACCAGTCAGATTTGATTTGCTGCCATCCAAGCTCAGCAAGGACCTTGTTTGTGGTGCCCATGCGTGAAAGTTCTTCAAAAAATATCTCCACGACCTCGGAGAATCTCTTTTGCGCTTTTTCGTATGTAGACGCAGAGGTAGACAAATCAAGGGCTGGACTATACGCCACATAGCTTTTTCCTTCTTTAAAAATAATGACGGGAAGATTTACTTCGAGTGCTTTCTTTTTCATTTTTTTATTATACCATTTTGAAGCGTTTCCTACAACTCCTTCACCCTCTCCACAATCATCGTTTTTTCGCCATTACGTTCAGAAATTTTACCTTTCACTTTTACACATTTATCAGGTGTTTCAAAAAATTCTTTGTGCGCAAAGAGGGCTTCAGGGAAGAGGACGAGTTCGATAGTTCCACTTGCGTCAGTGAGTTTTACAAACGCCATTTTGTCGCCCTTCTTTGTAACGATAGTGCGAATGTCCTCTATGATACCTGCAGCAATTACGGGCGCTCCATCTTTTAATTTTTTTATACCTTCAATCGTCGTTCCAATGGCAGTGAGCTTCTCGTGATGATCATCGAGTGGATGCCCCGACACATACAGACCAAGAAGTTCTCGTTCCCAGGCAAGACATACAGTTTGTGGTGCTTTTTCTGCAGGTTTGAGACGGAGTGATGGTACGCTTGAAGTATCTGCCATCATACCAAACAGTGATTCTTGCCCGCTCATCTCTTGTTTTTGCGCCTTGTTGTACTCGAGTGCTTCCTCGGTATTCGCAATCATTTGCCCACGCTCACCGAGACCGTCCATAGCGCCAACCTTTACGAGTGCCTCGAGAGATTTTTTATTTAAATTTTTATGGCGGATGCGTTCGAGGAAATCCGCAAACGATTTATACTTGCCATGTTCTTCACGCTCAGCAATAATAGCATCTGCGATATCTTTGCCTAAGTTTTTTATGGTGTAAAGACCAAATCTGATTTCCGATTTTGCAATATCGTGTCGCGTACTGTCTTCTGAAATATGACCATCCTTGTCGATATCAACAATGGTAAAATCACCAAAACTTGCGTTGACGTCGGGAGGCAGGATGGGGAGTTTCATGCGCTTTGACTCGGTAATAATTTCGGCAATTTTTTCCGTATCACCTGACTCGGCGGTGAGGATAGCCGTCATGTATTCAATGGGGTAGTTTGCCTTCATGTAGGCCGTCTGGTATGCGAGACGACCATAACTTGCCGCATGTGCTTTATTGAAGCCGTATGCAGCAAAAGGCTCGATGAGATGCCAGAGTTCTTGAGCTTTCTTTTCGGTAAGTCCGTGCCCCACAAAGCCTTCAAGGAGTTTTTCTTTTTGCGCTTGCATTTCTGCAGGGATTTTTTTACCCATCGCCTTACGGAGCTTATCTGCTGAGAGCCATGAGTACCCTGCGAGGTGAATTGCAATCATCATGACGTCGTCTTGATAGGTAATGACACCATATGACATAGAAAGAATATCTTTCATGCGCGGATCAAGATAGGAGACAAGGGATGGTTTGTGTTTGCGCGCAATATAGTCGGGTATACACTCCATAGGGCCTGGGCGATAGAGGGCAACCATTGCGTTGATGTCGTGGATTGTTGTTGGACGGAGCTCCTTGAGGTAGCGCGTCATACCGGAGCCATTCAGCTGAAAGAGCCCCATCGTCTCTCCGTGAGCAAGCATAGCGAATGTTTTTGGGTCATCAAGGGGAATACGCTCAAGGTCAATCGTGATATCGAATCGTTCGCGTACGAGACGGACTGCATCACTCAAAATAGAGAGGTTTCGGATACCAAGGAAGTCGAATTTGAGAAGACCAGCGTCTTCAACGGCGTGCATGTCGTACTGCGTGATAATTTTTCCACCCTTAGGGTCGAGCTGGGTTGGGGTGAACTCATAGAGTGGGCGGGGGGCAATCACCACACCTGCTGCATGAACAGAAATATGGCGGACACAGCCTTCGAGGCGTTTTGCGAGATCAATTATTTTCTTTGTGTCGGCATCATTTTTATATAAATCAGCAAGTTCAGGGGTCATTTTTATTGCAGCATCAATGGTCATAGGGAATCCCTGTGAGCCCTCAGGGATGAGTCGTGAAATACGGTCACCAATCGCATAAGGGTGTCCAAGCGCGCGTGCTACATCACGTACCGCACCGCGTGCCATCATTGTTCCAAACGTACCAATCTGTGCCACGTGATCATCACCATATTTTTGTCGCGCATACGCAATCACTTCGTCACGACGATTGTCGGCATAGTCCATATCGATATCAGGGGCGCTGGGGCGTTCAGGGTTGAGGAAGCGTTCAAAAGGAAGGTTATATTCGAGCGGGTTCACTGCGGTGATACCAAGGAGATAGGTGGTAATGGATCCTGCAACGGATCCGCGGACATTAGTAAGGATTCCATTCTCTCGCGCAAAACGAAGGAGGTCACCCACCACAAGGAAATAAGGAGAATATCCTTTGTCGCGAATAACTTTGAGTTCATATTCAATACGGTTAATGACCGCAGTGTCATCTTTGCTGAGGTCGCGCATTGTGATGCCCTCATAGACGAGACGACGAAGTTCGGAATCATACGTGGTTCCTTCAGGAATTTTGTAATCAGGGAAGAGCCATTTACCAAGGTCGAGTGTGATGTCGCAACGATCGGCTATCTTCTGTGTGTTCCAAACTGCCTCGGGGGTGTCTTTAAAATATTCGAGCGCGGTTTCTGTGTCAATAAAATTAAAGAGATCAGATTTCATTGAGAAACGATTTTCATCATTCAAGTCACCGTTTGTTTGGATAGCGAGGAGTGTTTCGTGCGCGTCTTGATCGTCAGCGTGGAGATAGTGTGAGTCTTGAGTGGCGACAAGGGGGATGTTGAGTTCTTTACTAAGCGCAATAATGTGAGCGCGGACGGTCTCAATATTCTCAACACCGGGATGGTGCATGATCTCGAGATAGTAATTTTCTTTACCGAAAATATCTTGGTGTTCACGGGCAACTTTCCGTGCATCGTCGAGGTCGTTACGTCTAATGGCACGAGAGAATTCGCCCCCAAAGCACCCTGAAAGGCAGATGATACCTTCGCTGTATTGACGTAAGATTTCTTTGTCCATGCGTGGTTTGTAATAGTAGCCTTCGAGGTTGGCGATAGTTACGAGACGCATGAGATTTTTGTAGCCTTGCTCATTTTTTGCGAGAAGCGTGAGATGAAAACGCTCGGTATCAATACCCGGGCGTTTATCGTGGCGTGAACCGTTTGTTACATATGCCTCAACACCAATGATAGGCTTAATTCCGTTTGATTTACATTTTTTGTAAAACTCAATCGCACCGTACATATTGCCGTGGTCAGTAAGTCCTATTGCCCCCATACCATTTTTTTTGGCAAGGGCAACCATTTCATCTATTTTCGACAAACCATCAAGGAGGGAATAATGGCTATGAGTGTGGAGATGAATAAAAGATGGGTTTCGTGTTTCCATATTCCTCGAGTATAACAGATTGTCGCGTACGGCTCAAAAATAAGTTTTTGGATTCAATAAAGGATCCTCGGGGCAAAGCCACGAGGTATTTTATTGGGGCTCGCTTTGCTCGCGCATTACGCCCCAGAGGGGCGTGGTATTTACCTATATTAGCTCCTCATTCAGCAGAATGACTCTTGGAGTATATTCAGTAGAATGACTTACGTTTCGTGCTCGAAAATGAGAAAAGAGTACTTTCTTATTTTGCTCGCTCTACGTCGCTAATAAACTCTCTTTTTTGAAATTGAGTAAACGCCTGCCCGGTGTCCAATGACAAAGATTTTTACTTTTGTTGCTTCAATGCGAAAAATAACACGATAGTCACCTACGCGGAGCTTTCGGTATCCCTTGAGGGTGTTGCGGAGGGGTATACCAAAAATTTCAGGAGAAACAAGAAGCTTTGTTTCAATGGCATATTTGATTTTTGTCCGCCATTCGTGTGAGAGTGAGGGGATATCGTGTGTCACCACTTGTTCGTGATAGGTGATGTGGTATATTACGCCCATACTTTTTCGTGTGAAATAAATCTTGCATTTTTTGTGTCACGTTTATCTGCAAGGGTAGTCCACGCTTGATCTTCCTCAATTTCGAGTGCAATACGAAGGAGTTCAGAGGCTTTGGTTGCTGTGGGTACCCGGTCACGCCTAGCAATACGTTTGAGTATTTCTTCAATATCTTTTTCAACACTTACATTGATGCGTTTTTTTATAGTGGTCATTATAGTAACTGTATCAAAAGTGTATCAGTTATGTCAAGGGATATGGGGGGTATCGAGAATTAAATTGTAAAGGTAGCGGACACAAAAAAGAAACCCAGATCTATTTTTGGTTAGTTTTAGTCAGGTATGAGATTCTAAACAGGTTCTAATGTAATTTGAAGAATCCACCTGCATTGGTGGATTTTCTGTATACTGTAGAAGTATGAAAAAGTATGTCCCCAAAAAATATTATAAATACATTGTTGGCATCGACGAAGTCGGCAGGGGACCCCTTGCGGGGCCGGTGGCGGTGGGGGCTGTTAAGTTAGAAAAGGAATGGATAAAACTAAAAGAAAAAGAGGGGTGGTTTAAGGGGCTCCGCGACTCTAAAAAGCTCTCCCCGAAGGCGCGCGAGGAATGGGTAGTAAAAATAAAGCAGGCACAAAAGGAAGGATGGCTTGATTTTTCGGTCGCTTTTGTGTCATCGAGGGTGATTGATAAAAAGGGACTTTCATACGCGATACGTACAGCGCTCGCACAGGCGCTCCGAATATTGGAAGACTTATCTAAGGGTAGCCCTTGGATAAGGGAAGAAGTGAACGTCTTACTTGATGGGGGGCTCCATGCGCCCGTGCATTACAAAAACCAAACAACAATTATCAAGGGTGACGAAAAAGAGGTGAGTATTGCCCTCGCCTCGATTGTCGCAAAAGTTGCGCGTGATAAAAAAATGGTTGCGTTAGCAAAGAAGTTTCCTCGCTATGGCTTCGAACAACATAAAGGGTATGGTACTCGTGCGCACTACGAAGCGATAAAAAAACATGGCATTACGCCGTACCATCGCAAAAGTTTTTTAAGGGGAGTGACTCAAGAAGAATGAGAGAGGTGTGAAGGATAAAATTCACTATAGTCGCATAATATACTATATAACTGGGTACAATATTCTCTGCATTCGCTCGAACATACAAACTCCGTGTTTGCATGTCGCTCACTCATTTGAGAATCGTATATTATGCGACTATAGTGAGGGAAACCAATCTCTATGATAGAATTAAACAATGTTAAAAAAACTCAGAGAAAGTAGTAAGGGTTTCAAAATACTTTGGAAATATTTGTCGGTGTATCGAAAAGACCTTATCTTTCTTTCGGTGCTTGGGGTATTTTCTGCTATGGCAAATGGTTCTGTCCCCTATATCATGGGGAAGTTTTTGGATTCTATTATCGTAACACATACGGTGTTTGTAGGCACTGCTTTTACCATGTCAGCATGGGTATTTTTGCTCTCCATCTGGGGGACAGCCCAGCTTGTAGCGATTGGTACGGACTGGACGAACGAGAGGATGTCAAACAAGATATCGAATAGATTATATATTGACTATTGGGTTATGGCACAAAGAGTATTACTTTCTCTCCCCCTCTCTTTTCATAAGGACACAAAGGCCGGTGAGATCTTTAGTACTTTAAATAGGGCAGCAAATGCAATGGACTCTATTTCGGGAAGAATCGTTATTTATCTCGCTCCTCAGTTTTTAAGTATTGCAATAGGTATAGGATTTGCTTTTTTTATGAATCATAGCCTCGCTCCCATACTTTTGCTGGGTGTTTTCGTTTACATCCTCTCGCTTTTTAAAATGGTCCCTCGTGCTATCCCCCTACAGAGACATATGCATAAAGCATGGGGAGAAAGCTTCCGTGAAATGGATGAATCGTCGAGCAACATTATTTCCGTAAAGCAATTTGGAAATGAAGATTATCAAGAAAAGAAAATTCAAGCTAAGTTTAACCAAGCTTTTAAATTTAATACCCTCATTAATATTATTTGGTCGAATATTGGCTTTTCGCAGAGAGGTATTGTGGTGAGTACTCAGATAGTAGTCCTCGTTTCTTCCGTGTACCTAATCCAGGCGGGCACGATGACCATAGGACAACTCCTTGCGTTTAATGGGTATACGGCGCTTGTATTTGGACCATTTGTTGTTTTGGGGCAAAATTGGCAAACGCTTCAAAATGGTCTCGTGGCACTTGAACGCGCGGAAAAGATTTTGACAGAGAAACCCGAGGATTACACACCTGTTGGTGCGGTAAAAGATTTTGATTTTCGTGGTGCCATCAAATTCGACAATGTCTCATTCGGCTATAAAAAAGGAGAAAAAGTTTTGGACGGTATCTCATTTGAGACGAAGCCAGGGGAGATGGTTGCTCTTGTTGGAGAGTCGGGTGCGGGGAAGTCCACGCTTATTGACCTTATCTCTGGTTATTATTTTCCGAGTACAGGTAAGGTGACCGTTGATGGACATTCGACTAAGAAAATTAATCTTAAATTTCTCCGCAAAAATATTGCTATCGTTCCGCAAGAAATTGCACTTTTCCACGATACCGTAAAAATGAATATTGCGTACGGTTCTTTTGGAGCGAAGGGTACAGACATAAAAAGAGCGGCAGCCGTCGCACACGCAGACAAGTTCATTGAAGGGTTTCCAAAGAAATATGCCCAAGTAGTAGGGGAGCGGGGCATTAAGCTTTCGGTTGGCCAAAAACAACGCGTCGCTATTGCGCGGGCAGTACTCCGTAATCCCAAAATACTTATTCTCGACGAACCAACGAGCGCGCTCGATAGCGAGACGGAGAAATATGTTACTGAAGCATTGGACAGGGTGATGCAAGGGCGTACTACGTTCGTTATAGCACATCGTTTGAGTACGGTACGCCATGCGGACAGAATTCTTGTTCTTGAGGGTGGGAAAATTGTTGAATCGGGTACGCACGAAGAATTGATGGCAATAGAGGGCGGAAAGTACCGTTATCGCTATGAATTACACGTTGGGCTTGTTTAGATATCGTTTTTGTGGTATTATAAAGCTTGGTGTAGTTCCGATAAATAAAAAAGAAGGGGGTTTTTATGAATAAAATTGCAGGGATAAGTGGGTGCGGGAAGCAGAAATGCCCACTTGTGGAGATCGCTTTTGAAGCGATCATGGCCGGCGGAGGGCGATGTCTCGTCCAGATTCGTAAAAAAAGCAAAGATGTATTTGCAGTCTGGATCTGCTGGATCTGCACTTCTGAAAAAGTACAGAAGGTGATTGACGAAAAAGTCAGTCGGGAAGTCCTTCAAAAGTGCTTTGAACAAGGGTTCCTCAGTCTCCATGATCAGGTTGTGCGTGGATTTTCTGAGGGAAGAGCGAGGGCGAGGTTCCGTAGGATCCTCGAAGCGGTTTAGGGAAACCGCACAAACAAGGGTAACCAATATGGTTGCCCTTGATTTTTTTTACGCCTTTTGGTATGCTAGCAGAACTATGGTAATACGAATGAGACATACTCGTGCCCACACGGCAAATCGCCGTTCACACCACGCTCTTCATGAGATCCGTCTTTCGAAGTGTGTAAAGTGTGAGGCGCTCCACATGCGCCACCAGGCATGCAAGAACTGTGGCACCTATCGGGGCAAAACAGTGCTTTCTTTGGTAAAAGCGAACACAAAGAAAGATACAAGAAAAGCGAAGAAGACCGCATAGTTGCGAGAGTCTTCGCTTTTTGTTTTTTTATATTGTTTGTTAGGTAATTTTTTTGTACTTTTAATTTTATGGCAAATAGGCACCTTTCAAGAAGTATTGTAATGCAGACACTCTATGAGTGGGATTTCCGTGGAGGTAGTATGACGGATCTCGAGATTGAACAGACGCTTGCGCGTAATGCAGAAGAGTTTGCTCCTGGCGTACACGACATATCATTTATGCGTACGCTTCTTTTGGGGATACTCGAAAAACGAGCAAGTCTTGATGATGTGATTGAAAAAGCAGCTCCTGATTGGCCAATTGATAAGATTGCGCTCGTTGATAGGAACGTACTCCGCATTGGTCTTTTTGAACTTCTTTTTGAAGATCGCGGACAAGTACCTGCAAAGGTTGCTATCAACGAGGCTATTGAGCTTGCGAAGAGCTATGGAGGAGAAACGAGCAGTCGTTTTATCAATGGTGTTCTTGGTGCTGTCTATAAAGAACTTGGCGAACCGGGGAAGGACGAAGTAACGAAGAAGAAGTCGCCCCATGAGCCGATTGATATTTCAAAACTTCCCGTTCTGAACCTTGGTGGAGCTGTTGTGTATGCGAAAGATGGCGAAGACATCTATCTCGCGCTTGTTCATGACATTTTTGGACATTGGACGCTTTCAAAAGGAAAGATGGAAGGTGGAGAAGATATTGAAGCGGGAACTATTCGTAAAGTAAAAGAAGAGATTGGTGTGGATGTTGTTATTAAAGAAAAGTTAGGAGAAAATGAGTACACAGCTTCGCACCCCGAGAAAGGGAAGATGCGAAAACATGTGCATTATTTTTTAGCAGAGGCACCCTACCAGCCACTTAAACTTAAGGAGGAGAGAGGAGGGCTTGATGATACACAGTGGTTCAAGCTTGCAGATATCCTCGATTTGAATTTGTATGACGATATGATTCCTTTGTTTACGAAGGCGGTTACGATACTTTTGGAAAAGAAAGATAGTGAAGTAAAGTAGTTACTAGTAAGATAATAAATAATTTGGCAACGTGGTATTGGGTAGTTATTACCCCAATTAAATCCTGCAAAGCAGGGATTTCTAAAGAAATCATTTAATGGGGTCCATAATTTTCTAATCTCGCACCGCTCGATATAGTGTATACTATATTAGCTCCTCGGCTCGGAGATGAAAAAAGTAATCTTATTCACCTCTCTCGCTCTACGTCGCTAATAACAAAATTATGGAAAAGCTTGGAGCATTTGAAGAAAAAATAGGGGTGCATTTTCGTGACCGCGCGGTTCTCCGTGAGGCGTTTACACATCGTTCATATATCAACGAAACAAAAGAGCGGGGACTTGCACATAACGAACGTTTGGAGTTTCTTGGTGACGCCGTGCTCGAACTTTCCGTAACTGATTTTTTATATAAGAAATATCCTCAGTCAAACGAAGGTGAGCTTACGAGTTATCGTGCTGCACTCGTGAATGCGGTAACGTGTAGTGATCTTGCTATTGAGCTTGGCATGGAAGAGTATATGTTCCTCTCAAAAGGGGAAGCAAAAGATAAGGGGACAAAAGCACGTCAGATAATTCTCGCAAATGCCCTTGAGGCATTGATCGGCGCAATTTATCTCGATCAGGGGTATGTTTCGGCGGATATGTTTTTGAAGACACACCTTCTCTGTAAGACGGAAGAGATTGTAAGGAAAGAGTTGTGGCGCGATGCAAAGAGTTTTTTCCAAGAAGAAGCGCAGGAGCATGTAAGCATTACGCCGTCATACAAAGTGGTACGTGAAGTGGGACCCGATCATGATAAAGATTTTGTTGTAGGGGTATACCTGGGGAGTGATTTTATTGCTGAAGGAGTGGGAAAATCAAAACAGGAAGCAGAGCAAAATGCCGCGGGGGAAGGGTTGAAGGTGAAGGGGTGGGTGAAATAGTTAATAGTTTATGGTTGGTAGTCGATAGGACACAATGGGGGGGGGGGGGGGGGGGGGGGG
>JAVHQE010000021.1:0-1288 GCA_036170975.1 Minisyncoccota bacterium
AGGATTGAAAATCCTTGTGTCGGTGGTTCGATTCCGCCCCGGGCCACCAAAGAAATTCTTTAAGAAACCAGAACTTAACCGTTCTGGTTTTTTAATTTGTGCGAGGCATTACGAACAAAGTCCTCGTGTCTCCGTCCTATGTCTGGTCTTGTGTCAGTTCTGGCACGTCTGCGATGCCGTTCCTCCCTCCGTTTTTTAGCTGGAATTGCAAAACTGTATCCCCTAGCCTCCTTTTTCCCCTATTTTCAGTTCGAGGGGGTGGATGTGGGTGTGGACGAGGGGGAGCATCGAAAGGCTGAATGCGCTGGGGGTTCCTGCTGAAAACTGCGTTCAGGGGGGTGGAGGGGGAGGACGTTTGCCCATCCAGCAAATTTTTCGAAGTGGTTGGGGCTGACTTGCTGCTGGTGGCAGCGCGTTCTGCCCCTTTCTTTTTTGTTCAGAAGAAAAGAAAGGGGTACTACAGTGTGCGGAGCAGTGGGACGTGGCTTTGATCGAAATTTCTTGTTTCAACTCAGCAAATTTTCCGTCAGGGTGTGGAGTGGTACGTGTTTCAAGCAGTCGCAAGAAAATGTACGACTCAGGCAAGAATGTTTCTGGAAGTGGTTGGGGCTGACTTGCTGCTGGGGGCAGCGCGTTCTGCCCTTTCCTTTTTTGTTGGAAGAAAAATGTCACTCTGCTGCCGATGGCTGCTTTTCCACTGTCAGCGCCTGCAACGGTACAAATACCCAGTTCGACGGCTAGGCAGTGCAAAGAGCCAGTTTTTTTGCGTGTCAGGCGAAATATTTTTTCTCTTCAGAAAAGATAGTCAGTGCCGACAGCACATTGCAATTTTGTCTTTTGGGCTGATTTACAGATTGTGGCGGCGCGTCCTGCCCCCGTTGTTTTTTTCAATTAGAAGAAAATAGAAGGAGTGCTACAGCATCGTTGAAGACGGGGTTTTCCACGTCCAAGCCGAAGATGGGAATTAACCTCTCATCAAAAATACTATGCCATGCAAATTGGCAGGACTTTTGATGTTCCAGACCATATTATTTGTATTTTACTGAACAAGAATTAGGGTCGCCCCGACAGGCCAGTGCAAAATTTTTTCTGGATGGTGCGGCGTCCTCCCCCTGCTCACCCTGACCGTGTTTTTCCTCTGGCAGTACAACGTATTTTTGGCTATTTCACCTCCCCCTGCACCTCCCCCTGCACCATCCCCTGTCCCACCCCTCCAGCTCCCCTTGCTGCTGCAAACTGCTGCCAAACATGACGAAGCGAATTGAACTGGATGCAAAGGAAATTGCGA
>JAVHQE010000022.1:0-1276 GCA_036170975.1 Minisyncoccota bacterium
ATCAGCGTTGATTCATTCCCTGGCAACTTGATCGCCTCAATGTTCCACTTTGCAAGACAAGAATTCTTCGAACTCGAGGAAAACAGTGCAACAAAGGAACCCGTAGCAGTTAGCTTCTCATAATTAATTATAACCATAAATTATCATGCAAGGATTTATTAAAATTATTAGCATTATTGCAATTATTGGAATAGTCATTATTGGCATCTTCTTTGTTCTTGATATCGTGAATTCTGCGGAGATGAAGCAGGTATTGATAAAAGTTGCCCTTGTCCTTGGGCTCCTCACTGTTGGTGGGGTAGGGATCTCATTTTTATCAAAAAAAGGAAAGGAAGAATAAACGTACCAAATGCCAACAATCTACACACACCAGACACAAAATGTACGCAAAACGTGGCTCCTTATGAGCATCTTTTTTGTTGCGGTTATTGGTATCGCATGGGCGTTTAGTTATATCCTCAAAAACCCTTCGATACTCTATATTGGCGTGGTATTTAGTATCGGTATGAATATCTGGAGTTATTGGTATTCTGATACCTTGGTGATTAAAATGTCGGGTGCGGTGCCGGTGACTCGCGAGCAATATTTTGACCTTTGGAATGCGGTAGAAAACCTCTCCATTACAGCAGGACTTCCGATGCCAAAGTTGTATGTGATTGACGACCCATCTCCCAACGCCTTTGCGACGGGGCGTGATAAAGAGCATGCCGCAGTCGCGGTAACCTCGGGGCTCCTCGGACTGCTTAATAAAAACGAACTCGAAGGGGTGATTGCCCATGAGCTTTCGCATATCGGCAACCGTGACATTCTTTTAGGGACGGTGGTGGTTGTGTTGGTCGGTTTCATTGCTATTTTGTCGGATATGTTTTTGCGGACCGCAGGTTGGGGAGGGAATAATCGTGAGGAAGATAACCGCCTCGGACTCATCTTGATGATTGCGGGGGTTGTACTCGCTATCCTTGCGCCTATCGTGGCACAACTTATTCAGCTTGCTATCTCTCGCAAGCGAGAGTTTCTTGCTGATGCTTCGGGCGCACTTCTGACACGGTACCCTGAAGGACTTGCCTCGGCACTCGAAAAAATTTCGGGGTATCCTCAAGGGTTGCAAAAAGTAAGTACAGCAACGGCGCACTTGTATATTGCCAATCCTCTCAAGGACAGCAAAGGAATGTCATTTTTGACAAAACTTTTTGCAACTCATCCACCTACAGAGGAACGTGTTTCCGCTTTGCGAGGAATGGCAAGCTAGAATTTTGCACGAACACGAACATAGAAG
>JAVHQE010000023.1:0-5546 GCA_036170975.1 Minisyncoccota bacterium
TGAGATTGATACCGGTGATTGTGGCAAGCGTGCCGGTCAACGTGTCGATGATACCAGTGGTGAAGTGACCGACGGTGCTAAACAAGTTGGTACTTGTCGCACTCGTCGCAGAAAGGTTGGTAGCGAAGGCGTTGGTGATAGCAAAATTGGTACTTGTTGCATTGATTGCCGACAAATTTGTTGCAAACAAATTGGTGCTGGTTGCGTTGGTGGTGGTACCATTACCAGCAATAAAGTCAGTAAGGGTGGTTGAGCCGGTAACGCCGAGGGTGCCGCCAATCGTGGTGTTCCCCGTGGTTTGCTGTATAGCAAAACCATTTGGCCCCGTGATCCCTCCGGCGAAGGTTGAGGTTGCAGTAGTACTTGTGGCGATAAAATTAGTAGCGTTAACGTATGAAGTGAAGTGACCGTTGCCGTTTACATCAAGTTTGTAGAGCGGGGTTGAGGTACCGATACCGACGTTGCCCGTCGCACGCCATGCGTGGGTGCCATCGGTTGCCCAGTTCCCTACACCTGAACCACCGATCAAGCTCCCTGCCCAGTAGAGATTGTTGGCATTGGCGTAGAGACGATTAACGGTGGCAACAGGAGCAACATTTGCGAGATAAACAGGCCCGTTAACCGAAAAAGTATCAACGGGGCTTGATGTGGCAATGCCTACTCGATGATTTACCGAGTCAATATAGAGCGTGTTGGTATCGAAGGCACTGTCCCCGAGGATAGTAGAGGTGCCGGTACCCGAGATGGTGAAGCGGGGTGCGGAGAGGAGGTCGGAGAAGGAACCGGTAGTACTCGTGAGTCCGCTCGAAAAAGAACCGGTGGTGCCGGTGATACTTCCGGAGAAGGTAGAGCTCGTGATTGCCGTGTTTGAAACCGTCGCCTGAGAAATGTTGTTGATGCGGTTCATCAGCGAAAGTGCGGAGTAGTTACCATTTGATTGACTCTGTGCATTTGCTTCTACGCGGTAGATTTCTGCTTTGAGGGAGTTGTTGAGTTGTGTGAGGCGTTCGTTGACTGCTACTTCAGACATCCCTGCGATAACGGCTACGGCAGGAGTAGTTATGACACGTTCGATGACACGTTCGCGGATGGGATAGATTTGAGTAGTGGTGGGGGTGGTGGGGGTAGTAGTTGGAGTTGGAGCAACGGCAGTGCGATGAGGAAGTGTGGATGAGGCAAAAGGAATAGCGACAGGTACGGGGGTGATGCCAAAGAAAGATGCAAGTGCGTCACTGATGAAACTGATTGTTTGACGAAGAGGGTCGGTGGTTGGTGCTCCGACATTGCTGTCTGTTGCGATTACGGAAGCGAGTTGTGTGTTCGTGACCTCTGTGGTTGCGGAAATATTTTGGAAGGAAGGAGCGAGGTTGGTATCGATTTGTTCTAGAGTTTTGGAGACGAGGGTGCGAGCGCTGTCGAGGGTGGTGCTTGAAGTGTCAGCAAAGCTAGAGGGGGGAATGTACGAGACGGTGGTGAGCTGAGGTTCAGTAGGAGTAACCTCTGTGGCAAAAGATGAATTGAAGGAATTGCGAACAGTATTAACTACGCCAGAAATCTTCGAGAGGGGGATGTTGATAAACTGCTGAAGTGAACCGGCTGTTGTGTCTGAAAGTGTGGTGGTATTTTGAAGTGGGCGTACGAGTGAAGAAGTATCACGAAATGACGGTGCGAGGTTGGTGTCGATCTGCGTTAATGCCTCTGTGGCAATGTCACGTACAAAACTAAAAGCATCAACAGGTGCGCGAGAAATGGTCGCAGCATTTACAAAAACTACCGGGACCATGAGTAAGAAAAAGAAGACGCCGAAGAAGCTACTTTCCCTTTTTTCTCTACCCTTTCTTTTTTCTTGGTGTAGTCCTTGCATTTATGATTATTTTACTTAAAAAAAGATATTAACGCAAGGGAAAAATGACATTTTTGTGGATAAAAAAGGTGAGGAAGAATGGAAACTTTTTGAGAGGGATTGCGAGGGGGGGGGTGAGACCAAAAAATTACTGTTTTTTGTCGGTTTTTACCGTGAGGAAAAGAGGTAGTAGATGCTCATTTACGACAAAAACTTTTGTTGTAAATGAAATGGTTCAAAAAATTAACTATTTTTAAAATTATAGGGTATACTGCATGAAATTATGTGGCGATTTAATGCAAAAATTTTAAAATACACCGCCGTTATCTTGGTTATTATGGTGATCTTTGGGGTGGGCTATTTCATGGTTGTTTATAAAAATTTTGGGGGTCCGCGGATGGCACTTGAGGCAAATACGGACTTCACCTATGCTCAGGCTTTCTTGCAAAACAACTCCGCTGAAAAACCTGTAGTAAGTACAGCGGAAGTTCCTGCGGTTAAAATCCCTATTATTATTTACCACAGTGTTCGCCCCTATATTCCAGGTGAATCCATTATGCAGGACCGTTTTGATATTACCCCTCAACTTTTTGAACAACAGCTCATCTATCTTCGCGACCATAAGTACACCACGATTAGTATGGACGAGGTTGCCCGCGATATTAAAGAAGGGACAACAACCCCGACACAAAAACCCGTAGCTCTCACTTTTGATGATGGTCTAGTAAATCAATATCAGTATGCATTTCCCCTTCTCAAGAAATATGGCATGATTGCTACCTTCTATATATACACCAACCCCATCAATAGAGGGAACAAGCGCTACTTGTCTTGGGACGAAGTACGCGAAATGAGCACTACAGGAATGACGATCGGAAGCCACTCGCTCTCTCATCCCCTCTTCAAAAACTCAACGCCTGCAGATATGCAAAAAGAAATTAGCGAAAGTAAAAAAGTTATCGAAGATAACATCAAGAAACCTGTGACTAACTTTGCACAACCCTTTGGTTATACGAGTCCCGAAATTGAAACAGCTATCAAAGAAGCAGGCTATACAACTGCCCGAGGGATACTCTGGGGTACTCTCCATTCATCAAAAGATATTTTTCACCTTTCTGGATACTTCGCCAGCGATAACTTCAAGGATTTTGTACATATTGTAAACCAATAAGAAACCCTGCTTGTTAAAAACACCTGGGAAGTTCCTTTACTCCGAAAATTAAGAAAATATATGGCACTGCAAAAACTCCATACGAGAGAGTGCTTGCGCATCCGAAGACTTCTCAAGAAACAAAAGAGACGCTTACGCGTCTCTTTAAAACTCTTGATCCGTTTGCGTTGAGGAAGGAGGTCGACCGACTTGTTGGCGAAATACAGAAGCACGGAAGATGGCATTTGTGATACAATTTCATCATTACCCGTTAATCGCGCCAAGTGTCCCTCATGGTACGATTCTTACGTGAGGCAATGCGGGAGAGGCGGTTCCGAATCAGCTGATTCCGATTCAACAGAATCGTGGCTCTGCCATAAACATCAGCAAGTTCACGCCTTGGGCACAGACTCCTGGGCACTACCGAAAACTACTTTCGTGGACACGCAAAGCATGTGAGGAGACCTAGTAATCCGTGACCACGCGCTAACTAAAATGTTATTGCCCTGTTTTACTTTTCTTCATCATCCCCTGTGCGGTCACGGTAAAAAGAACAACGAGTACAACCCCAGCAAAACCAATTCCCGCCATCGGAAGCCACGGGTACTTTTCGGTTATGCGACTTTCTTCTTTGTCGCACACATCACCGATTTTGTCGCCGTCAATATCTGCCTGATTGTAATTTGGGTCGTTTGGACAATTGTCGACAGCATTCGCTATGCCATCCCTGTCAAAGTCGTCACACACGTCGCCACGGCCATTTCCATCCACATCCACTTGGTTAGCGTTTGCCGTGGAAACACAATTGTCACGCAAGTCAGGAATGCCATCGCTGTCGGTATCAGCAAGCACATACCCCGCGTTGGCTTGTGCTGGAGAGTCAGCAAGACGCAGGACACCTATGTTTGAAATGAGATTCCCTGCTTCACCCACATGCATTGGCACCGAACGGTCTGCATCAAAATATATGCGGTAGTTATGTTTTGGTTGAGCGAGAAAACGCAGAGTACGTGAGCCCACCATACCCGCAGTTTCATCATTCAGAACAATTTCTGTAATTCGAAGCATCTGCCCATAGGTGAACGATACGGTCCATTCTTTTGCGGTAGTCTTTGGGAACGAGACAAAACCACTAAACATCTGGGAACGCGCAAGAACAATCTTTTCACCGCTGTCCGTATTCGCACGGATTTCTATCGATGTTGGGAGAGCCACAAACTGGTCGAGGAAAAATGTCATTCCGCTCAATGTCATCGGTTTTGTGCTCATTAAAACCAAGCGTGTTTGCCCCTGTCCACTCTGAGGTAAAGCAAACTCTGTGAACGTACGCGTGTTACCGTCAAGCATTGCACTGTTTTCACCGCCATATCTATCGATAGAGACCGCTGTGCGCGCTGAGCGAAGACTCTCGGTAAATAGATACGGTTGTGGCACATTCCCTTCTGTATCAATGACGGCGAAATCAAAGCGGTTTGAGAAATCATTTGCGAACGGCACCTCAACAACTGTTGGAACTTTTATTGAAGGCGCGCTTACGTCTTTGTATTTCTGAAACGCGCTTGTTATTTCTTGAGCAGAAGGAGGCGGTGGAATTGTTGCGATGGTTGCAGACACAGAAGTCATAAGTCCAAAGAAGACAGCGGAGACAACCAGCGAGATATTTTTCATAATATGTTTGATTAATTTTTCTTCTTGCTCATGAAAGCAGTACCCATAACGAGGGCTCCTACAATAAAGAATGTCACGATGCGACCCGACATTGCCATGTGCCACACATCAATAAGCAACAAGTGCCCGATAGTGAATGCCAGCAATGTTCCGCCGTAATAATGCACGCTCTTATTGTCGCGCATCCTGCCGTACGCGTAAGAAATGAGGCCAATAATTGTGTAAATCACGAGACTAACCATTGTTGCCGTGTCACCATCTGCTATTACCGATGTTGCGTGGAGTGAAAGCCATAGCAACACATACGCGTACACAGAACCGCCAATAAAGAGTGCAGGAGCGATGCTTTCTTCTTCTCCCTCTTGGCGAAGCGACATAAAGAATACCCCAAGGAGAAGCAAGGTTGCCGAGAGAATAAAGAGTACAAAGAAATGGTCACCGGGAATAGACGATTGCCAATCTGCAGCCATGCTCCCAAGTGCTAGCAAACACGGGCCAATGATAAGCAAGGTGAGGTTCTTTGCAATGTTTCTATCGCGCGTGATTCCGTACACAATAAGCGAGATAATCGCGCTCTCAAGCGTGTATGCAATGGTGAGCCCCGCACCGTGAAAATCAATGGCTGTTGCGGTTGCGAGCATCGCAATGCCAACCCCCGCATACACAAAGAATGGCTCTCTGCGCTTGGTAACCGCAAACACGGCAAACGCGGCAACAATGAAGACAATCATCCATCCAACCATAATAAGGCTCCTCCATTCAGGCGAAGCGCCAATAGCAATCCACGCGAGAAGAAGGAGGCCGTTGCCAGCCGCGGTGATAGCATCGGGGTAAACTAGATTCCCTGTGGTCTCTGCCACAGGGCTCCCTGTAGGAAAGTTTGAA
>JAVHQE010000024.1:0-1253 GCA_036170975.1 Minisyncoccota bacterium
GTTTTAAAAGGGGCAGTTTTAGTCACGATTTTTTGCTTTCTGGGCAATCACAAAAATTGCAAGCATTCGCCGAGCTTGCCCAAATCGACCGTAAATATGAAAAATCGTGACTAAAACTGCCCCTTTTAAAACCGCTCATTTTAGTTTCTTTTTCGGTTAATTCGTCTCCCTTTTTTATAAGAGAAAGAATTTCTTCTTTTTTTGTCTCAATTTCTTCGTTATTAGAACTCACCAGTTCCATAAGTAATTGCACCACTTTGGATAAAATACCTATAGGAGGGAACCAAAGTGGGAAGGAAGTTCAACCGAATGAGCCTGGAAGAGAGAGAATACATAAGCATACTGTTGGCCAAAGGGGAAAGCCTCAGAAGCATTGGGAAAGAGCTGGGGCGGAATCATTCCTCTATCAGCCGTGAGCTCAATATTAATGCCCCGCCTATTTATAAGGGGTATTACCTTGCCCATAAGGCACATGAACGATCAGTAGTCCGTAATCGGGAATCTCACCAAAGACCGAGGCTTAAGGACGAAACGACCAGAGATTTCGTCTGTGAGAAGATCATTGAGGGATGGAGCCCTGAGTTGATAGCCGGACGCATCAGAGAATATCATCCTGAGCACAAGATCGGGTATGAAGCCATTTACCAGTACATCTATGCCGAGGGCCGCGATTTGATTCCCTGCCTTGCCAGAAAACACAAGCAGCGGAAGAATCGCGGTTATACACGCAAACATGCTCAAAGCCATATCCCTCAACGGGTTCCACTTAGTGAGCGTCCGGAGATCGTTAATAGCCGCGAAAGATTTGGTGACTGGGAAGCGGATACTGTCGTATCTCGCGCGAGCAAATCTGCGCTCCTGGTTTTAAGTGAAAGGAAAAGCAGGGCGCTAATGATAACTAAGTTGTTCAGAAAGACGGCTGCGAAGGTACGACTGGCAGCCGTTCGCAGGCTTAAGGAAATGCCCGACGGTTTGCGACTTACGCTAACTTATGATAACGGGTCGGAAAATGTTGAACATCAGGCGATCAACCGTGAACTCGGGACGCAATCATTCTTCTGTGCGCCATATCACAGTTGGGAGAAAGGCACTGTAGAGAACAGCATAGGCCTTATCCGCCGTTATTTCCCAAAGAAGACTAATTTTGCCGAAGTTGGCTACAATGAAGTCAAGTGCGTGGAAAGAAGGCTTAACAACCGGCCGCGAAAGTGCTTAAATTATGCTACACCGAGCGAAGTGCTGAGTGGTGCAAT
>JAVHQE010000025.1:0-5436 GCA_036170975.1 Minisyncoccota bacterium
TCGTCCCGATGCCGACGTTGCCGCCGTTTGGATTAAGAGCTATTGCCCATTTTTGACTTAAATCCATTGAGGAAGTCGCTTGTAGCCAAGCTAGACCAGTAGAATTATCTTGTCCAATATCTAAAATCTGTGAACCAGAACTATTTTCTAAGCGTAAAATTCCAGTTCCAACATCACCAATCACGGCTGGAAAACCACTTGTTCCTTTTACATCCAACTTCATCCCCGGCGCCGTCGTCCCGATGCCGACGTTGCCGGTTGTATTAATTACCATTCTATACGGTGAACCACCATTAGTTAAATCTCTAATTGCAAAACTGGTGTTGTTAAGAATATGCCCAATTCCAAAATCAATACCGCCTGCTCCAGTATTATTAAATAATATTTCACCGTTGCTAATACCACTTGTTAGATCATCAGACAAGGTTAATAATTGTGTATTTATTGCACCAGTTCTAGCAATTTCTAATTCTGACGCTGGTGCCGTCGTCCCGATGCCGACATAGCCACTCATAAATGTTGCTGCTGTCGTTCCATTTCCTGTGAGATAGAGTGGCTTTGCGTTATAATTTCTTATCCATGAAGTATCCGTCATATACCAACCACCGGTATAAGTTGTACTGTACCAACCAGTGGCCCCAGTAGTACGAAGCCAAGTATCTGTTCCATTTAATACCACATTACCATCTTGACTAAGTCCGCCATTAGCATTAGTCACGCCCGTTACAGTCAAGGCGCCCGCAACTGCCGCTGTCCCCGTAAAATTCGCTGCACTTGAAATCGTCTGACCGTTGATTAGACCGGAGGTGATTGTTCCCGTTGTTGTAATAGTACCAGAACCTAAAACAAGACCTGTACCAGTAATTGAACCATTTGTCCAAATACCACCAGCAAATCCTATGGCAGTACCAACTGTCCCAGCATTAACAAATTCAATTTGATGTCCAAGACCAACCTTACAATTCACATTATTTGTATGACAATAAGCCATTCCATATAAATTACCAAAATCTGCGCCAGTCGCATTGTTTGTATAAGATGCTCCCATTGACCAAACTTGATCAGTTAAAGTTGAGTCATATGTACCTACGAGACCTTTATTTCTAGCAGTAGAAACAATATTTGAATTTGTAGTTATATCACCAGTCATTGTTCCACCAGTAAGAGCCAAATCTAGTGATGCATGGCCTGTAAGTGCTGCAGTAATTGTACCTGCAGAGAAATTACCCGAACTATCTCGTAAAACACTTGAATTTGCAGTATTTATACTTACAGCGTAGCCTACTTGTGGATTGGTAATAGTAGCAGTGACATTCTCAAAAGCTGTTGGCTGGAATCCAATACTCCACCCACTTGCAAGTGCTGCAGAATTTCCAGAATGACCAACTTCAACATCTGTTACATTTACTTGTGGGTAAGACCAGGTTGAACCAAGCTCACCTATATACACAACTGCTTTACCTCCAGCAGTATAACCGAATCTGACAGTAAATCTTCTATCTACTCCTGGATTTCCTACAATATATGCAAATGGATTGTTAGCCCATGTATTTCCTGTAGGATACATATATCCTCCGGCATGTATTTCAAAAGATTCGTTTGTGGTATATTCATAAACTTTAATCGTCATTCTTATCATTTGATTGCCCATAGCGACAGGAAGAATGACAGCAATTGCTCCATTTACAGTCGCTGTACTAGTAGTATAACTAGCTCCTCCAGGATTTGTAATTCTATTAAAACCTGCATCAGTAATACCTCCAGTAGTAAGAACTCCGGCAACATTTGCTGTCCCCGTGAAGTTCGCTGCACTTGAAATAGTCTGGCCATTGATGAGGCCGGAGGTAATAGTGCCAGAACCTAAGCTTAAGCTTGCTGCAGAAAGTGCTCCAGAGAAAGAACCAGTAGTGGCTCCAGTAAGAGCTCCACTTACATTTGCTGAACCATTAAAGTTTTGACCCCAAATTGTTCTTGTATTTGTTAAAGTTGCTGCACTTCCTGTTATATTAGAATCAGTAAATGCGAACTGTTTTCTAGCTGCTCCTGTAGTAATCGTTCCATAATAAGCATCTGTTAAGAATTCTACCGCTCCTGCTTCAGGAGTAGTGAGTAGAGCACCTGATGTGAATTTAAGCGGTGCTGTGTTGGCTGTAGCTGTTCCTGCTGCAATATTTAATTGAGCTGTAGCTGGATTAATTCCAACACCTAGGTTGCCTTGCAAATATGTATTATGAGCAAATATGTTGTTCCCAACAAAGTTGTGAGTATCTTCCACTTCAATATCCCACACTTGTTCGGTACCGACATATTCAATACTTTCTATTTCGTCCCACAAAACATCATCCCCAATCCATTCTCGTGAATTAATTTGTCCAGCATTATGTGCATCAAGAATTCCATCCTTAGGTACAGCAATTTGCATGCCCACCTTTAAATCGGAGACCTTAAGCCAATTCCCATCTATCGTATTATTTTTTCTTAAAAATTTAAACATTGTATATTTTTTGAAACCACCTAAACTTGACACTTTTAACACTTTTGCTATACTTACTACATATTTGGGATTACCCATGTACTCTCTCGAAAGAGAGAGAATATTTAAGAATAAAGGCGGAGAAATCTGTTCTTTATTTTTTGTATCTCATTATCATCAAGTGACCCCATTTTTTCATACATTCTAAACGAACTAAAAACTCTCATTTGTGCTAAATTTAAAATATTCTTTTCTCCTTTAAAATCTATATTTACATACCATGACCCAACCTTATTTTGAGTAGTAAGAGGTATTCCTAAAAATCCATCCATACTAAACTTTCTATAAACAAATACAGGTCTTGAAAATAACACCCCCTTACCTCCTATTTCAATACCAACATTCTCTCCAACTGCACACCACCAAATCTCACCTTCATTAAAATAAAGTGGTCTAGATGATTTATTATGAATTTTTTCTTTTAATCCTATCCACTCTAAAAATCTCTTAATTAAATTAGTTGATTTTTTATTATTATTTTGTAATTTATTTATTTTCATATTTTTTAATACCTTAACCCTGTCTTTGGTTTTATCACACCACTTATCTCATCTATCTTGAATCTTTTCCACGACTTTTCAAGATGAAATGACTTCGTTCGGCTATCTGCATATCTACCGATAAGATCATCTATCAGACTCACATCTAGCTTCTCGCCGTAAACTCCTTTCATTTGTTCCAAATAAACTATCATCTTGTTGCATCCTGCCATTGATTTCTCTAGCAACATCACTCCTCCTTCAAAGCTTGCGAACCGTAGACTATGAGCTTCACCGATGAACAATGGCACAGACATCGCACAATTCACCATATTTTCCCTAAACGAATAATTTAGCTTTTCTAATTCTGGAACCAAGTCTTTCACTATCAAGACCGAGCATTCTAAAGTCTTTTGATAAATTTCCAAATCCCTGAAACTTCGCACTGGCTTTCTCGGCGTGAATGTTTTTTTATAATTGTTATTTTGATAAATCATAAATTTTTATTTTTTTGCATTTCTGAGGGGTGTATTAATTCTCCCTTCCTCCCTTCTGGCACCTTCCCTTCGCAGGGAAGGATAACTCAATTCCATCTTCATTATTCATTTTCATGGTGGGGCATTGGCATTATTCTTAGACCTTGGGATAATTTTTAATTCATTCTCTTTTGATACTTCCACGACTTCCCCCGACCGATAGTATACTCGCCGTTTCTTGTTACCTGATATCTTCTTCACAACATGAAGCGGATAGAATTGATAGTAATCCTTGTCATCGAACCAGCCACAGACGAAGTTGAAGAGTCGTAAACCTGTGAGCCGAGACATTGCGAGTGCGTACCAAGTCAGCTGTTCGATTGGCTTCTCTTTACTGGCATTTGGTTTATAGTCGAGTAAGTGTATCTGCCCGTTTCGTATCTGTATCAAGTCTATGTGCCCCGTCAGCAACCTCGGCAACTTCCTCAAATTCTTATCTCCTTTTAGCTCAATCATTCCGTCGTTGCTAATTTTGAATTTCAGTTCATTCTCCATATGCTCCACATCCTCCTTCCTTATATACACCGGCACTTCCGTCGCTACAGTACAGGAATCATTGGCAAGCATGAACCTCTCGACTTCTTCATGACGCTCTTTATTGTCTGGGATAGATTGCAATACAAATGCAGTCAGACGATTGGCATAGTTGAACTTGGAGCGGACTATCATATCAGCTTTATCAAACTTACTCCTTACCTCCGACATCCTCTCTCCATCTTGAAAATATTGATGTGGAGTCTCGCTTGATACATTGTCTAGATAATTTTTTAAAGGACTAAGGGCACGATTTCTAAATTCTTCTAGCATTAGGATTGTCTTGGCTCTGTGATATCTGAAGCGGTAGAGTTGTCTGTGTGCCATCGTTACTACTTCTATAGTGTCTTTCGGTCCAAACATTTTGATAGCATAAGGGCGAAGTCTTTCATATCGGCAAAGCATTTTGTATTCATTGATCCAGTTCGACAATGTCGCTGGCTCTGGAGCTACCCCAAATTTTTGTTTTATAATCTTGCAAGTTTGCTCTAAATTTAATCCGATATTATAGTAGCTCATAGACTCGATGATGATGTGAAGTGGAAAATGCTTGCCTTTTATATCTTGTGCCGAGAAAGTCCTCTCACAACCAAAATTTCGGCAGAGGTATAATTGCACCACTTGATTCACATTCTTCCTTGTCCCTCTCTTTACAAAGTTCGTCGACATACAGTAAGGGCAAACTTCTGCAGAACGAGAATTGCGAATCCTCTCTAATTCTTGGGTTTTATCAATCTCGGCAACCTTTTCCTCTTTATTATTTGTATTTGACATTTCTGTATTCTCTTGTCTGATGGTGCTCATATCACGAGTTAGGGGAGTCAAAATATCATGACTCTCGGATATTTTGACCTCTTTATTGCTATTCGTGATATGAAAATCGGTATTTTCTGACATCTTTTTTGACTCTTGGCAAATATTATTCTCTAATTTCTGCTTTAAAATTGATGTATTTTTACCACTTTTAGACAACTTTTCTGCTCTCATTTTGACCAAATAAGGGTGGTTTGCTGTAGTACGAATCACCCTCCCGGACTTGGTGCGAAGCTCATACACATCTTTGACTCCCATGTCCATTAGACCATTGATCACATGATACTCTACCAAACCGTTGTTTTTATTGAGTGAAAGCACCTCATCGCCTGGTAGGATGTCTATAATAGGTACTAGGAGGTAGTCCCACCCACCATCAATCTCAGTATTCTGATTCTTGCCGACGTTGCCATCTGTTCCATCCTCTTCCCCTTCCTCCCCATCAACCTCATCAGAATTCTTCCTCTTTTTTCGTCGGCGAATTGGAAGCAAAGTATCACCTGTAACACAGTGACCGTTCACGTGTAATTTTGCCCCCGGT
>JAVHQE010000026.1:0-1242 GCA_036170975.1 Minisyncoccota bacterium
TTGTACGACCTTTAATACTAAAAAACCAACACCTTTCGCCAACGGCTAGCTCAATATTCCACTTTTTACACTCCAGTTTTTTGGTATTGGAATCGTCTTTAGCGTGTTCATCGTGATGCGCGGAAAGAGTGCCTGCTTGGCCTTATCGCCTTTCAAACGAACCCAGTAAGCTACGCACTTTGAAGTGAGTATCGCCAAGAGCGCCTTGCAGTCTTGCTCACTAAGCGTGTCAGAGCGCAGGATGTAGCAGGATTTGTTCACAGCAAATGATTCATCTGTGAAGCCAGCAACAAGTCGATCACCGACGATTTCTCTCAGGATCAAGCGTGGCCCCTCAAAAAATCTAAACTCTGGCTTATGGTAAATCGCATCCGCCGAATAATCGACGAAAGGAACCACCTTGTCGGTTCGGATTGCGAACGATTCCGCGTGGCGGCCACTAAACTCGCGAATCCAAGAGCGCCCCCTTTTGGATCCGGCATGTAAATAACGAGCAGTGATCTGTGTCGGGTTGTGAATGCTGTTGTGGTAAACCTGCATCCCGAGACACATCTCTACACCAATTTGGTTCAAACATGGCATACCAAGTTGCATCTTTTCGACGATTTCTTCCGCGCCACCAGATACGTGGATTGTCCATTCACATTTCGGATTATCCAGCCACTTAGATTGCTCAACTTCCGTCAAGTCACCTAGCTTGTTGAGCGCATCCTCGCCCTCTGCAATTCCGACTTTGACTATCTCGAAATGAGGAAGCTTCTTCTTAAACTGAAGAATGATGTTATTAACAGCAGCAGTACCGAAAACAGGGGATGTCAAGTCGACGATCAACTGGATTGAAACGTTCTTTGTAAGAAATGTGCGCAAACGTTGCGCACTAGGAATGGCTAGCAGTGTGTTAGGAATGATAAAACTAAGAACCCCATTTTCTCCGAGCAATCTGACTGATTTTTCGGTAAACAGTCGATAGAGGTCAGGCTTTCCAGAAAGCAAGGGGTATTCCGTGCCATATTTCGCATCAAACTCTTCTTTTAAAATCATTATGTAGGGTGGGTTTCCAATTACGACCTCAAAGGAATCCAATATGCCAAACATCCATTCCGTGTCGAAGAAGCCAGCCGACGCATTCTGGTCGTAGGGATCCCAGGATGCCAACTTCTTAGCGGTGGCAGTGCCCCATCCATCGTTTTTTAGCAGCTCGGCAATTTCCGCTCGTAGCGTGGCATCCTGCTCGCGGCACTT